>CBQVAZ010000032.1:0-14209 GCA_967720205.1 uncultured Gemmatimonadaceae bacterium
GCTCGCCTTGCGGCGCGGCCGGCGCCATTCCCGGCGGCGGCTGAAAGACGATCTGAGCGCGCAGATAGCGCTCGGTGAACGTGTGGTGGATGTCGCTCATGAGATCCACGAACATCGTGTACGCTTCCTGCTTGTACTCGATGAGCGGGTCCTTTTGCCCCCACGAGCGGTAGTGAATGGCGTTGCGCAGCTGATCGAGATCGTAGAGGTGGTCCTTCCACTTCTCGTCCAGCACGTTGAGCATAACGAGCGACAGCAGCCGGTCGGCGAAGCCCTGCCCCGTCGTGTCGTCCTTGATCGAGTCCAGCTGCTCCACTTTGGCGAAGAACGCGTTGCGCCCTGCCTTCACCACCGCATCGCGCACGCCTTCGATTGTCGTCGGAGTGTCTTCGACCTCGAGCTCTGGCACGGTGAGCAGGTAGTGCATCAAAAGATCCTGCCTAACCAGCGACAGGTCCCAGTGCGTCGCATCCTCGTACTCGGCCAGCTGCATCTCGGCGCGCTTCGCGGTGGCCTTCTCGACCATTTTGATCGCTTCGCCCTTGAGCTCCTCGCCACCTTCCAGCGCGAACGAGCGCAACGAGTAGATCACCTCGCGTTGCTGGTTCATCACATCGTCGTACTCGAGCAACCTTTTGCGCGCCTGGAAGTTCTGCAGCTCGACGCGCTTTTGCGCTTGCTCGATCGAGCGCGTGATCAGCGGGTGCGTGAGGACCTCGCCTTCCTCAGCGCCTAACCGGTCCATGAGTCGGGCGATGCGATCCGATCCGAACAAGCGCATCAGATCGTCTTCCAGCGACATCATGAACTGCGTCGCCCCAGGATCGCCCTGACGAGCAGACCGCCCGCGCAACTGCCGATCGATTCGCCGGGACTCGTGTCGCTCCGACCCGATGATGTGCAAACCACCGCACTCGACGACATCGACGAGTTTGTTGTCGGCGTCCTTCACTTGCGACGGCTTCGACGGCGTCACGCCAGGCCCGAGCTTAATGTCTGTTCCGCGACCGGCCATGTTCGTCGCGATCGTCACCGTCCCCATCTTTCCGGCCTCGGCGACGATTTCAGCTTCTCGCTGATGGTACTTCGCATTGAGCACGTTGTGCCCGATGCCGGCACGTTTGAACATGCGCGACAAAGTCTCCGACACATCGACGTTCACGGTGCCGACGAGGATCGGATAGCCTAACGCGTTGAGGCGCTGCACTTCTTCCACGATCGCGTTGTACTTCTCGCGCCGCGTCTTGTAGACAAGGTCGTGCCTGTCGTCGCGGATGTTCGGTCGATTGGTTGGGATCACCGCAACGTCGAGGCCATAAATCGTATGGAACTCAGTCTCTTCAGTCTCGGCCGTACCAGTCATTCCCGCGAGCTTCTCGTACATGCGGAAATAGTTCTGGATCGTGATCGTTGCGAGCGTCTGCGTCTCGCCTTTGACGACCACCGCTTCTTTTGCTTCGACAGCCTGGTGCAGACCTTCTGACCAACGACGCCCAGGAAGCGTTCGTCCAGTGAACTCGTCGACGATCAGCACCTGACCGTCCTGCACGACGTAGTTCACGTCTTTCTCGTACAGCGTATGTGCACGCAACAGCTGGTGCACGATGTTGAGCCGCTCGCTCTTTTGCGCGTAATCGAGCTCGAGCTCTTTGCGCGCCTCGAGCTTTTCTTGCGCCGACAGCGCAGGATCGCGCTCGACTCGATGGATCGCCTGAGAGATGTCGGGCATCACGAACGCATCCGGGTCGCTCGGCGACATCTCGTCGGCGCCACGATCCGTCAGGTGCACCGAATGCCCGCGCTCGTCCAATACGTACAGCAGGTCTTCTTCACTATTACGGTACTGCTGCTTCGCTGCCGGGACTTTGCGGTCGGCGATGTGCGCCAGCTCCATCTTCTGAACGAGCTGCTTAACGCCCGACTCCAGCACGGTCTTCATCAGGCGCTTGTTCTTCGGGCTCCCCATCTGCGCCTTGTATAGCGCCAATGCGGCTGCGTCCTGATCGCCCTTTTCGAGAGCGGCTTCGCCCTGCGCCACGAGGTTGTTCACTAGCTCGGTCTGCCGCCTAGCGAGTCGCGACACCGCGTTGTTGAACTGCGCGTACAGCGCGTCGTTCTCGTTGCCCACAGGGCCCGAAATGATGAGCGGTGTTCGCGCCTCGTCGATGAGCACCGAATCGACCTCGTCGACGATTGCGTAGACGTGACCGCGCTGGACTCGCTGGTCGTTAGCGACGACCATGTTGTCGCGCAAGTAGTCGAAGCCGAACTCGTTGTTCGTACCGTACGTGATGTCCGCGTGGTAGGCGCTGCGCCGCTCATGCGTCCCCGGCTGCGTGTCGTCGATGCAGGCAACCGTTAGGCCGAGGTAGCTATAGAGGTGGCCCATCCACTGCGAGTCGCGGCGCGCCAGATACGAGTTCACCGTGACGAGGTGTGCACCGCGCCCGGCTAACGCGTTGAGATAGAGTGGCAGCGTCGCGACGAGCGTCTTGCCTTCGCCAGTCGCCATTTCAGCAATGCGTCCGAGATGCAGCTGGATCCCGCCGACGAGCTGCACGTCGTAATGCACCATGTCCCACGGCTGGTCGTGGCCTGTGACAGACACCGTGGTGCCTAACAAGCGACGGGCGGCCTCACGAACCGTTGCGAACGCCTCCGGCAGAATCTCGTCCAGCGTGTCGCGAATGACGTCGCGCAACTCGGCCTCGAGGCCGCCGCGACCATCCTTGCCGCCTAACTGCTCGTCAATCGCTTCTCGTTCGGCCGCTCCGGCCGTGACGCGCTTGAGCTCCTTGAGCGCCACGATCTTCTGCTCCAGTTCCTGGGTGCGCTCTCGCACGATCCCGCGAAACTTCTCCGTCTGGCGCTGCAATTCGTTCTCGGAGAGTTGCTTCAGGCGCTCCCCGTGCTCGTTGATTTCCGCGACGATCGGCGCGACGCGTTTCCGCTCGCGCTCATGCCGCGTACCGAATACTGCTGCAAGAGCCTTCTTGATCATGTGTTAAGACTTTCCGTACAGCCCGCGCTCGGCGATGTACGCCGCGACAGCGTCAGGCACAAATCCGTGAATTGACAGCCCGGCGGCAACCCGGCTTCGAACCTCCGTAGACGATACGTCGATGCGTCGAGACTCGAAGAAAACAGGAGCGTGCCTAGGCGCCGTCCCACGGGCCTTCTGCCACTCGGCGCAGAGTTGATTCCACGAAGCCTGGCCCCCCCCGTCTACGTTGTCACCGGCCGCGCGGGGGAAGATCGCCAGAGTCGCCAGCTCGAGTATTCGTTCTGGCTGCCGCCACTGGGCAAACGTTCCTAGCACATCCGCGCCTACCAAAAGAAATCGCAAGTCGCCAGGTGACCGTTCGGCGAGCTCGCGCAGCGTATCGATCGTGTAAGATAACCCTCCCCGTTCGATTTCGATCGCAGACAGCTCAAAGCGGGGATCAGATGCAATCGCTAGGCGCACCATCTCGAGCCGATCTGGCGCCGGTGCCCGCGCCAGTCGCGTACCGATCGGCCCGTTTGGCAGATGCGCCTTGAGCGGCTGCTGAGCAGCCGGAATGAACAGGAGCCGATCGAGCTCGAGCGCCTCGAAGGCGTCAGAAGCTGCGAGCAGGTGGCCTACGTGCGGTGGATCGAAGGTGCCGCCGAGAATCCCGAGGCGCACGCGCTTAGAAAGTCGTGTCGCGCTTGGCCGACTCGGTCACAGTGCGCGCGCCGCATACATCCAGCACATCGCGATCGTGCGGATACCTCTCGTGCAGCGTCGTGCAGACTTCGTTCTTGTCTTCGCGGTAGCGGATGATCTGGTACGACTCCGCCAGCCTGAGATACGCGTCGCGCGCTCTTTGGCTCTCGGGGTACAGCTTGACGACATCCTTGAAGTAGATGATCGCCGAGTCGTATGCCTTACGGCGGAAGTAGTGGAGGCCGGTCTCGTAGTCCTTGGTCGCGAACATCTCGTTCAGCGCTTTCACCTGACGGGCCGCATCTTCTTTGAGCGGAGAATCGGGATAGAGCGCCAGCAACTCCTGGTATGTGGCGATCGCCAGCTCGCCGTATTGCGGGTCGAGCGGTGGTGCTCGCCAAAGCTTTTGGTACGATCGCGCTGCTTCGTACTTGGCGTCGTCAGCGAGAGTGTCCGTCGCGAACGACTCAGCGAGCCGGTTGAAGCTCTGCGCTGCCAGCAGGTACTCGCGCCGGCCGAGGTGCGATTTGGCGAGGTAGAAGTGCGCGAGGGGAAGAAGCGTATCGCGCGCCGGAAGATCGAGGGTCAGCTTCTCGAACGCAGTCACCGCGTTTTCCCATTTGTGCTTGTTGTACTCGCGCATGGCGGCCTGAAAGAGCAGGTCGCTGGTGGGGTAATTCGTGAGCCTGAACCCCCGTGAACAGGACGCGAGCGCGACCGCGAGCACTACTGCTCGAGCGGCTGTGCTCCAGCTACCTCTCCCGGGCATTCTAAATGGCATAGAGCGGGTGAGTACCCGGTGGTTTTCGCATGGTTCGGTTCGGGCCGCCGAGGACAGTTCCTTAGGTCCCGGCGTGGGCACGCGAGATAAGATAACCGACTGAGAGGGCGCTAGATAACCGCGCCGCTACGCCTTGGAGGCTGAGGCCCCTCTAGTAACGCCGCGGAAGTACTCGATCGTGCGCGAAACGCCGTCGCGCAGAGTCACTCGCGGCTCCCAGTCGAGCAGTTTGCGCGCGCGGGAAATGTCCGGCTGGCGCACTTTGGGATCGTCCTGCGGCAGCGGTTTCTTCACGATCTGCGACTTGGTGCCCGTCAGCTCGACGACGAGATCTGCGAGCTGCCTAACTGTGTATTCGTTGGGATTGCCGATGTTCGTCGGGTCGCTGTCGCCGCGCATGAATAGGCGATAGATGCCTTCGACTTCATCGTCGACGTAGCAGAACGAGCGCGTTTGCGTGCCGTCGCCGTAGATGGTCAGCGGCTCCCCGGCGAGCGCTTGCACGATGAGGTTGGAGACGACGCGTCCGTCGTTCGGCCGCATGCGCGGCCCGTATGTGTTGAAAATGCGAACGATGCGCGTGTCCACGCCGTGCGCGCGGTGATATGCCATCGTCATCGCTTCGGCGAAGCGCTTCGCTTCGTCATAAACGCCGCGCGGCCCGATCGGGTTCACGTTCCCCCAGTACGACTCCGGCTGCGGATGCACCAAGGGGTCGCCGTAGACTTCCGATGTCGAGGCGAGGAAGAACCGCGCGTTCTTCGACTTGGCGAGACCGAGCGCGTTGTGCGTGCCTAACGCACCGACCTTGAGCGTCGCTATCGGGTGCTCGAGGTAGTCGATGGGACTCGCCGGCGAGGCGAAGTGCAGTACGCCGTCTAGTGGCCCTGCGACGTACGTATACGTCGAGACGTTATGGCGCACGAACTCGAAGCGGTCGTGTCCCGCGAGATGCGCGATGTTGTCCGGACTTCCAGTGATGAAGTTGTCGAGACCGACGACGTGATGCCCTTCCGAGAGAAACCGATCGGTCAGGTGCGAGCCTAGAAATCCGGCGGCGCCCGTGATCAGAACTCTCATACCCTTTCTCGCCCGATGGACCTGTATGTGATGCCTAACGCGCGCATCTTGGCCGGATCGTACAGGTTCCTGCCGTCGATCACAATCGGCTTCCTGAGCGTGCTCTTGATCCTCTCGAAGTCAGGGTGGCGATAGGCATTCCAGTCTGTGACGACGACGAGTGCATCGGCGCCATCCAGCGCGTCGTAGTTCGTTTCGCAGTATGCCACGCTCGAACCCAGGCGACGCTTCGCTTCTTCGATGGCTGCAGGGTCGTGCGCCGCGACCGTCGCTCCCTTCTCCAGAAGCTGGTCGATCAGCGCGAGCGCAGGCGCTTCGCGCATGTCGTCGGTATTTGGCTTGAACGCGAGCCCCCAGATGGCGACGTGCTTTCCGCGCACGTCGCTGCCCAACGCGCCGCAAAGCATTTCGTAGAGCCTGCCCTTCTGGCGATCGTTGGCTCGCTCGACGGCTTCGAGCACGCCTAACGGGGCCTGGCACTCCTGCGCCGTGCGCACGAGCGCCTGCACGTCCTTGGGGAAGCAGGAGCCGCCATAGCCCGGGCCCGGAAAGAGAAAGGACGGGCCGATGCGCGAGTCGCTGCCGATCCCTTTCCGCACGAGATCGACGTTCGCGCCGACGCGTTCGCAGAGGTTCGCAATCTCGTTCATGAACGAGATGCGCGTCGCCAGCATGGCGTTGGCCGCGTACTTCGTCATCTCCGCGGACGGAATGTCCATGAAGATGATCGGCTTGCCGGTTCGCACGAATGGAGCGTACAGCTCGGTCATGACGCTGCGCGCGTGATCGCTCTCGACGCCTAACACGACGCGGTCCGGCTTCAAAAAGTCGTCGACAGCGGCTCCTTCCTTCAAGAACTCAGGGTTGGAGCACATGTGGAACGGATGCTTCGCGCCCTGACCGACCACCGCGGCGACTTTCGACGCCGTACCAACGGGAACTGTCGATTTGGTGACGATGACCGTCTCGCGTCCCATGTGCGCACCGATCTGCGCTGCGACGTCGAGCACGTGACGCAGATCCGCCGAGCCGTCCTCGTCAGGCGGCGTCCCTACGGCAATGAATATCACCTCGGCGCGCCGAATCGCCGCGGGGATGTCCGTGCCGAATGTGAGCCGCTGCTCCTTCTGGTTGCGCGCGACGAGATCTTCGAGGCCGGGTTCATAGATCGGCAGGATGTTGTGCTGCAATCCTTCGATCTTTGCCGGGTCGACGTCGACGCAGGCAACATCGTTCCCCGTTTCGGCCAGGCACGCACCGACGACGAGGCCGACATATCCCGTGCCTATGACGGTAATCTGCATGACCTAACGAGTTCCCTTACCGGGCGTTCGCCCACGAGCGCCGACTTAGGAAGAGGCGAGCGCGACGAGTCGCGCTTTGGAGGGCTTGAGACCGCGGGTGGCGTTGCGCGTATCGATCACGACCTCGGCGTGGTCTACGACTTCTTGATAGTCGATGCCGCTGTGGTCCGTGATGATAACGACCGCGTCGGCCGCTGCCAGCCGTTCGTGTGTGAGCTCGACGCCTTCGAACGCGTGACCGTTCTCGGTGAACGACGGCACGTGCGGATCGTGGTACTCGACTTCGGCGCCGCGATTCTCGAGCAGCCGGATGATATCCAGCGCCGGGCTTTCGCGCATGTCGTCGATGTCTTTCTTGTACGCGACGCCTAACACGAGGATGTGGCTCCCGTTCACGGACTTGCGGTGCTCGTTCAGCACGCCCGCAATTTTTCGCACGACGTACTCCGGCATCTCGGAGTTGATTTCGCTCGCGAGGTCGATGAAGCGCGTCTTGTAATTCAGCGTGCGCATCTTCCACGCGAGGTAATGCGGATCGAGCGGTATGCAGTGGCCACCGATGCCCGGGCCCGGTGTGAATTTCATGTAGCCGAAGGGCTTCGTTGCCGCGGCGTCGATGACCTCCCAAACGTTCACGCCTAACTTCTCGCAGATGATCGCCATCTCGTTCACCATCGCGATGTTCACCGCGCGGAACGTGTTCTCGAGGAGCTTCACCAACTCCGCCGCCTCGGTGCTCGCAACAGGAACAACGGTGTCGATGCACGCGGAATAGAGTGCGCTAGCGACCTCAGTACATGCTGGCGTTACGCCACCCACGACTTTGGGCGTGTTCTTCGTGTGCCACTTGGGATTGCCAGGATCCACGCGCTCAGGACTGAAGGCGAGGAAGACGTCCTTGCCAACTGTTAGGCCTCGCTCTTCGAGGCGAGGTTGCAACACTTCGCGAGTGGTTCCTGGATAGGTCGTGCTCTCGAGGACAACGAGAAGGCCAGCGTGCGCCTGACGTGCGATCGCGTCCGTCGCCGCCTGGACGTAGCTCATGTCCGGGTCGCGTGTTTTCGATAGCGGCGTCGGAACAGCGATAGAGACAGCGTCACACGTGGCGAGCTGAGACTCGTCGGTCGTGGCAATGAATCGTCCGGCGCGGACTTGCTCGCGCACGTCGCCGCTTGGGACATCCTGAATGTGCGACTCACCTTTCATGAGTCGGTCGACGGTCCGCTTGCTGACGTCGTAGCCGATGACCTTGAAGCCTGCCTTGGCGAACTCCATAGACAGCGGGAGTCCGACGTAGCCTAGGCCCACTACTCCGACGACGGCTTTGTGGTCGGCGATCTTGCGTAAAAGCTGCTCTTTCATGGAGTTGGAGTGTGCGTCTGTGTCCTGCTCAGGACGATCCGCGCCCGTAGAAAGCACGAATCGCGCCAATCACCCGGTCCTGCTGGGAGCGAGTCAGCTCGGGGAAAACCGGGATGGAAAGTACTTCTTTGGCCGCCCTTTCTGACTCCGGGCACGACCCTTCCTTGTAACCCAAGTAGGAGAAACAGGGCTGCAGGTGCAGCGGCAGCGGATAGTAAATCGCTGTCCCGATTCCCTGCTCTTTGAGGTATGCCTGCAGCTCATCGCGCCGCTCACAGCGCAGCGTGTACTGATTGAAGATGCAGGTGTTCGCCGGCTCGACGTACGGCGTGACGACTTCGGCGACGTCGCCTAACGCCGCCGTATAGTACTCGGCGTTGCTGCGCCGTTTGGCGCTCCACCCTTCGAGGAAGGGCAGCTTGGCCTGCAGGACAGCGGCCTGCATCGTGTCCAGTCGCGAATTGAAGCCGACGATATCGTGATGATACGTGCGCAGCCCGCCGTGCGTGCGCAGCTTGCGCAACGTTAGGGCGAGGCGCTCGTTCTGCGTGACGATCATGCCGCCGTCGCCGTAGGCGCCGAGGTTCTTGGACGGATAGAACGAGAATGTCCCGATTGTGGCCACTTCGCCGGCCATGCGCGTTTCACCGTCGATCTTGCGCGCAGCCCCGATCGTCTGCGCGGCATCTTCGATCACCGGCACGTTAGGCATCAGCCGCGCGAGATCTTCGATCGCCGCAATCTGGCCGAACAGATCGACAGGAATCACGGCTTTTGTCTTTGAAGTCACCGCGGCGGCGGCTGCCTCTGGGACGATGTTGTATGTGCGCGGGTCGATGTCGACGAATACGGGCTTGGCGCCGACGTTATGCACGGTGCCAGCTGTGGCGAAAAACGTGAACGGTGTCGTGATCACTTCGTCGCCGTAACCGACATCCACAGCGCGAAGAGCGAGCAGCAGGGCGTCCGTACCACTCGCGCAGGCGATCGCATAACGAGTGTGCGACAACTCGGCGAGATCTTTCTCCAAACGCTCGACGGCCGGCCCGAGGATGAACGTCTGGTTCTCGATGACGTCGCGCACGGCGGCGTCGATCGCGTCCTTGATGGTCGCGTACTGTGCCTTGAGATCCAGCAGCGGGACGGCGGAAGTAGTCGGAGGTGCGGCGGCGGCCATCGGTGGAGAAGTGAGGTTAGCCTGGCAGCGGAAGCTTGCCGTCTACGAGAAACGTCTCGCGCGGGAAACTAAACAGCTCGCGGCCGAAATAGTCCTGCTTCACCAGCTCCACGACCGTTTTCGCGGCCATGCAGTGCCAGTTCTCGAGGTCACGCGGCTTCGAGCGACCAAAGACGGCCGGTGTGAATGCGCCGACATTCGCACCGCCGCGTGGGTCTCGCGCCGACGGGTAGCGAAAGAGCTCGACGCCGCCCTCGCGCATCGCACGCCCAAGCGGCTGAGTCTCAGAGTAGCTACCCGGCGACGCGATCGCTGAGCGCTCCGGCGCAAACGCTTGCGCAGTCAGATCCACGCCATGCGCGGAGCGTGCGCTGCATCGGAACGCCGTGAGCATGGTGGTCACCGTTCCCAGATCCGCGCGCGTCCCTTCGAGGAAGACCAGCCGATAAAACGCGACCTCGGCGAACATCGCCTGGCGTGTTTCAGAGCCATACCAGATCCCACGCTCGTGCCTGGTGCCGAAGCGCGAACCCCAGCGCAGCGGCGGATACCGAAAAGGCGTCGCCAGCAGATAGTGCAGCTTCCCGCTCGTTAGGTCCGGCGGTTTCGCGCGATCGATCAGCTCCTCGAGCAGCGCCTGCTCCTGCGCGTTCGCGACGAGCTTGCGCGTCGACACCTCGTGTTGAGCCTCAACGGCGCGAAACGGCGATGACCGTAGCGAGCGGATCTCAGAGGCGCCCGCGCATTGCGTCCAGATACTGGACGACATCGACTAACCCCTCCACAGTCCGCATGCGCTCGGCCGGCACACCGCGCAAGTGATCGTTGTCCGCGTGTATCCACCGGCGGACCTTGTCATCATCGCCGCCGACGAGGGCATCGAGCGAGCGATAGACGCGGAGAAATAGGAGGGCGAGCTCCCCTTCCTTGGACGCGGGATCCAAGGTCCGCGCCCCCTGAAGGCGCGAGACAGAGGCTTCGCTGGACCCTAGCACCGCCGCGAGGTGGCGATTCCGCAGACCAAGCCGCTCCGCGGCGGAAAGGACCGCGCGGGCGAGCACCAGCCCAGCCTCGAGACCGGTCTCCGAAGGACGGAAGGGTACAGCCACAGTTGCAAGGTTATTCGCTGTTTCTTGCAATTGCAAGATCGGCTGCGTGGCCTTCAAGGGTCGCGAGCGAGCGCGACTGTGGGCTAGACCTTTGCCCTCAACGGCAAAGGCACTTCCTGCCCTGTCTTCGCCGATTCGTAGACGCCGAGGATGATTTCGAGCGACTTGCGGCCGCTGCGGCCATCTGTATCGGGGCGCGCTTCGCCCCTCAGCACGGCCAGCACATTGCGATAGTACGCCTCGTGCCCGAAGCCATACACGTTAGGCGGGCTCGTCGCGGCCTGCTCGATGCGCTTGTCGTCGTCATCGTAGTCGGCGAACTGCCAGTGCTCCACGCGATTCACCGCCGTCCCGCCGATTTTGACCGTGCCGTGTTCGCCGAGGATCGTGATCGACCCTTCCAGGTTCTTGGGATAGGTGAGCATCGTCACTTCCATCACGCCTAACGCGCCGGAGCGAAACTTGAGCAGCGCCACACCGGTGTCTTCGGCCTCGATCTTACGCGCCAACGTTGCCGTCTTTGCCATCACGGACTCGACGGGACCCACCAGCCACTGAATGAGATCGACGTAGTGCGACGCCTGATTCATGAAGGCGCCGCCGTCGAACTCCCACGTCCCGCGCCAGGGCGCCTGGTCGTAATACTCTTGCGGCCGAGTCCAGCGCACCGTGGTATTCGCCATGTAAATGCGGCCAAAGCGGCCGCGATCGATCGCGCGTTTGAGCAATTGAATCGCCGGATTCAGGCGATTCTGCTTCACGACGAAGAGCCTAACGCCAGCGTCGTCGCAGGCCTGAACCAGCTCGTCCGCGGCCGACAGCGAGATCGCCATGGGTTTTTCGCAAACCACGTGCTTCTTCGCCTTGGCCGCGATGATTCCGTGCTGCGCATGCAGCCCCGACGGCGTACAGATCGTGACGATGTCGCACGGCGCCTCGGCGAGCATCTTTTCGTACGACGTGAAATACGGAATGCCGAACTGCTCTCCCGCAGCCTTCGCGCGCTCGGGAAGGATGTCGCACACTCCGGTTAGGCGCAGCGCCGGAATCTTGCTGAGCGCCTCGAAGTGTGTCCCCGCGATGCGCCCGCAGCCGACCAGCGCGATGCGAAACTCGCTCGGGCTACTCACGCTTCCTCGGGAACGAGCAGTCCGTTGCGCAACGAGTACTCGCGGCCGCACGCCGTGCACGTGAGGCGGCCATTGTCCGAGGGCGCCGGCAGCCTGACGCCACAGCGGCACATCCAGCCGATCTGCCTGGCCGGAACGCCGGCGACTAGTGCGAACGGCTTTACGTCGCGAGTGACCACCGCCCCGGCACCCACGAAGGCGTACTCGCCTAACGTCACGCCGCAGACGACAGTGGCGTTCGCGCCGATCGACGCCCCGCGCTTGACGAGCGTCTTCATGTACTCGTTCTTGCGCGGAACTTCGCTGCGCGGATTGATGACGTTTGTGAACACCATCGATGGACCGCAGAAGACGTCGTCTTCCAGCTCGACTCCCTCGTAGATCGACACGTTGTTCTGGATCTTGCAGTTGTTCCCGATCTTGGTTCCGGGCATCACGACGACGTTTTGGCCCAGATTGCAACGCGCGCCGATCACGGCGCCGGCCATGACGTGGGAAAAATGCCAGATCTTGGTGCCTTCACCGACCTCGGCTCCGTCGTCCACGTAGGACGACTCGTGAACGAACGCGCTCATCGGCCTGCTCTCTGGGATTCCTGCGCGACGGCCGCGAGCTCGGCGTGCCAGTCCTGCAGCGCCTTCACAGAGGGCTGCCTCGAGCGCAGCGCGAGAATCGCATCCGACGCAGCGCTTGCCGCCGAGAGCGTGGTCGTGTACGAAATGCGGCTGGAAATCGCGGTCTGACGCATGGAGTAGTCGTCCGCCTGTGCGTGCTTGCCTAACGGTGTGTTGATGAGGAGCTGCACCTCGCCGTTGAGCATGAGGTCCGTCACGTTAGGCCGCCCCTCGTGGATCTTGCGCACGACTTTGGCAGGGATCCCGCGCGAGCGCAGATAACGAGCAGTCCCCTCGGTTGCGTAGAGCGTGAAGCCCATCTCGTGAAAGCGTCCTGCGATCGGCACGACGCCCGCCTTATCCGAGTCGTTCACCGAGACGAAGATCGCCCCTTCGGTGGGAAGCTGGTTGTCCGCCGCGAGCTGCGCCTTGGCAAAGGCACTGCCGAATGACGTCGCAATTCCCATGACTTCGCCGGTCGATCGCATTTCAGGTCCGAGCACCGGATCAAACTCACGGAACTTGTTGAACGGGAAGACAGCCTCTTTCACCGAGACGAAGCCCGGCTGGATCTCCTCGGTGAAGCCGAGATCGGCGAGCGTCTCGCCGAGCATCACTCGCGCGGCGTACGACGCCAGCGGCACGCCGATCGCCTTGGACACGAAGGGGATCGTGCGGCTCGCGCGTGGATTCACCTCGAGGACGTAGACCACACCAAACTTGAGGGCGAACTGCACGTTGATCAGGCCGACGACACCTAACGCTTTCGCCAAGGCGACGGTGCTCGCCTTCATGCTCGCGATAGCCTCTTCGCTGATGAGATAGGGCGGCAGCACGCACGCCGAATCGCCGGAGTGGATGCCTGCGTCTTCGATGTGCTGCATCACAGCGCCGATGACGACATCCTTGCCGTCGGACAGCGCGTCCACGTCTGCTTCGAAAGCGTCTTCCAGGAACGAATCGATCAGAACGGGGCGCTCTTCGCTCACGCGCGCGGCATGCTCGAAATACTCGCGAAGTGTCGGCTCGTCGTACACGATCTGCATCGCGCGACCGCCTAACACATATGACGGTCGCACGAGCACCGGATATCCGATGCGCGTCGCAACCGCCACTGCCTCGTCCACGCTCCTCGCGGTGCCGTTCTCAGGCTGCTTGATACCGAGGTCGCGCGCGATCTTCTCGAAGCGCTGGCGGTCTTCAGCGATGTCGATCGCGTCCGGCGAGGTACCCAGGATTGTTACACCGGCCGCTTCCAGCGGGCGAGTGAGCTTCAGCGGCGTCTGTCCGCCTAGCTGCACGATGACGCCTAACGGCTGCTCGCGCTGCACGATCTCGAGCACGTCTTCCAGCGTCAGCGGCTCGAAGTACAGCTTGTCCGAGATGTCGTAGTCGGTGGAGACAGTCTCCGGGTTCGAGTTGATCATGATCGCCTCGTACCCCTGTTCCCTCAGCGCCATGACGGCGCGCACGCAGCAGTAGTCGAATTCGACACCCTGCCCGATGCGATTGGGACCGCTGCCGAGAATCACAACGGACCTGCGACCCGTCTGCGGCGCCTCTGTCTCGTCGTCGTAGGAGCTGTAGAGATACGGCGTGCTCGAGGGAAACTCGCCGGCGCACGTGTCGACCATCTTGTACGCGGGACGCACGCCGAGCGACCAGCGATGCTCGCGCACGGCGGATTCGGTTTCTCCACGCAGTACAGCCAGCTGGCGATCCGAGAAACCCATGCGTTTCATCGCGCGCATTTCGTCGGCGCCAACCACGTTCAGGCCCTCGTACCACGACTCGGCGTCGATGAGCTCGCGCATCTGCGATAGGAACCACGGATCGATGCTCGTCATCTCGTAGAGATCATCAATGCTCAGGCCCAGGCGCATGGCGCGCTTGATCTGAAAGATCCGCTCGGGCGTGGCTTGCCGCAGGGCGCCGCGCAGTGCCTCGAGACTCTCGTCAGGCAG
>CBQVAZ010000033.1:0-14129 GCA_967720205.1 uncultured Gemmatimonadaceae bacterium
TCGATGCCTCGCGCGGACGACGTGACGCTCGACTGGCGCGTCGCGGCATTCGCCGCAGCAGTCGCTATCCTCGCGGGCATCGCGTTCGGCTTGGCGGCCGCTTCATCAGTGCGCTGGAACCAACTCGCAGGGTCCTTGCACGCTGGCGGTTTGCGCACAATCGGCAGCATCCGGCAACGGCTCGGACGTCGAATTCTCGTCATCTCAGAAGTGGCACTCTCGCTCATTCTGCTCATCGGGGCTGCTCTGCTCACACGCAGCTTCGTGCGCCTGCAGCAGGTGCGCTCGGGCTTCGACCCTAACGAGGTACTGACAGCCAATGTAGGGCTGCCAGTCACAGGACAATTCGACCCCATCGGTAACGCACCCCGCTGGGCAACCACCCTCAACGGGCTAACTGCTCGATTAAGTCAGAGTCCTGGCGTCGTCGCAGCCGGCGCAACCAGCGCGCTCCCGCTCTCGGGAGCAATCGAAGGCGGGACCCTAACGATTCCGGGACGGCCACCCGATCCACCTGGTCAGGGACCGCATGCACAGTACTCAGTCGTAAGCGGCAGCTACTTTGCGGCCGCTAGAATTCCCGTCGTGGCAGGACGCGCCTTCGATGCCAGTGACGATGCCACCGGCGTTCGCACGATTATCGTGAATCGTGAGTTCGTGCGTCGCTATATGACCGGCGATCAGGATGCGGTTGGAAAGGATGTGCAAGCACTCTTCGAATTCGTTCGTAACGCGCCGCTGCGGCGCGTGGTGGGCGTCGTTGAGAACGTGAAGCTCACGTCGCTAGAGGAAGAGGCCACGCCGCAGGTCTATGTACCGCAGTCGCAATTCGCATATCCTGGCCTTGCGCTGGTTGTACGGACGAATGGGAATCCGCGGAACGCGATCGAGACCGTGCGTGACGCCGTGCGCGAAGTCTCACCGCAGCTCACAATCAAGGACATACGCACATTCAGCGACGTTGTCTCCCTTTCATTGGCGCGCCAGCGATTCAGCTTGACGCTGATCGGTGCATTTGCGGCGCTCGCGCTCACGCTCGCGGTTGTTGGCCTCTATGGCGTACTTTCGCTCCTGGTCGGCCAGCGCAGCAGAGAGATCGGTGTGCGCTTGGCGTTAGGTGCGACTCGCCAAGACGTGATGCGTCTCGTCGTGTGGGAAGGCGCGCGCATCGCTGGCATCGGCGTGATAATCGGCGTACTTGGCGCGCTCGCCATGACGCGCTTGCTCGCATCCATGGTGTACGAAATTGGCACTCGAGATCTTGTGACGTTTATCGTCGCGACGGCGATCGTTGCAATCGTCTCGCTCGGCGCTGCGGTCTTGCCGGCGCGGCGAGCGTCGCGACTGGACCCTAACGCCGCGCTGGCGTCGGACTAACGGTCGAGCTGCCTAACGCGACCACTTGAGCCCGCGCGCGGCAGCGTCGCGAGCGAGCGCATCGTACGTCGCTTTGAGTCGGCCGATGTCGTCAGTGTACGCGTGCAGGTCCTCTGCGCCTGCAAATGCAGCCGCGGCATGCGGTGACAGCGATTGGACCGCGGCAACCCACTGTGGCCAGGACGGAAGTTTCGTTAGGCTGCCGCCATACAGTCGCTGACCGAAACCGTCGATCAGGTAATACGCGGTGCGATCGGTGGAATACGGGCCGCCGCGCTTATCACCGGCCATTACGACGAACGGCGCAAGCATATCGGCGGCAATCGGAACGACAGCAGCAACTCGCGGCTTCGGACGATCGCTGAGCGCAAGTCGGGCCGGCAGCCACTCTGCGAGTCCAACAACACCGTACGCAGGATCCGCAGGGAACCAACTCTGCGACGAATCATCCCAGACTTCGAGCCAGACATGATCGTTATGCTGTAGGCCAAAGACCGAATACTGTTTGCCGCGCGAGACGACCATTTCAGCCGCGGTTTGTTGGCGCCGCGGAGTCTGGTCCGGCTGCACATTGATCTCGCGTATCCATCGCGAGCGCACTCCGAGAGAGTCAAGCAGCATGTGCAGCACCGACGCGAGCTCGGCGCAATTGCCCGCGCGTCGCGCGACAATCTCCTCGGGTGTGCGCCGTTGATAGTCCGTGTATGACCACTTGAAGCTGTCGTTGACCCAGTGCACGAGACGCCGAGTTTTTGTGAACGACGTGCCCGTCTTCGCAACTGAGTCTGCGAGCACACGAATGTTAGGCACCGCGGGTTGAGCACCGGTGCCGCTCTGCGCCGAGGCGCTGGTCTGCAACACAAGCAGAGCACTCAACAGCAGCGCGCTTCTCATGGTCAGCCTCCGTCGGCTACGGCCGCTGGCCGATATCTCGCAAGCGACCGCGCGCTTCATCGTTCGTTGAATCGCGTCGAATAGCCTCGCGAAACGCCGTGGCCGCTGCCGCCGTATCCGCGCGCATCAGGTTTATGTTGCCGCGAAAGACATACATCGCCGACGACTTGGGGAACAATTCCTCGTTAAACTTCAGTAGCGCAAACGCTTCGTCAAACTTGCTCGCACGACCGAGCCTAAAGGCCGCGATGTTGAGCGACGGCTCGCGAAAGTCGTAGGCATCTCCTCCGTAGTATCGCTCGCGCAAAGCGCGATACGAGCGAAGCGCCGAATCCGTGCCGGCTGCCGTGGCCGCCTCGAGCAACACCTGCGACAGCGGCACCGGACGGTTGATGCCTCGGTGACACGTCGCGCACGTGACAACTACCGGCAGATTCACGCGGGCCGGAATTGTGTCGAGCCGCTGATTGATCTCCTGCACCATGCGCATCATTTGGCGCGCGACGAGCTTCGTGCGCTTCTCGTCGGACGCGAAGTCGAATTTCTCGAGTGCGAGACCTTCTTCGCCGACATGACAGAACTGACAGCGCACGCCCAAGCCTCCGGCGAAGTTTCGCATCTGCCCGACCACTTGCATGACGGGCGTCGTGCGCGGAATGACTTGCGTGTTGATCAGCGAGTCCGGCGGCCAGCGCCCCGGTGGTTGCGCGCCGAGCATAACGGGAAACACGATCGTCGTGAGTGCCGCGAGAAAGCGTCGCATAGGACCTCCGAAGGTCGAACGAGATCTCCTTGCGGCGTACACCTATGCTTTTCCTTGGCGCCACGCCACATCGCGCCGCCCATCCGGACTGGTTCCTGACATCTCGTCTGTTTGCCTACGCGGTCGACGCATGGGCCACGGGGCGCCCGCGACCGCGAACCATCACGAGAAGCAGCACAGACGCCGCCGCAGCCAGCACTGCCGCCACGCCGAATGCCGTCGTCGGGCCGCGCTTGTCCCACAGCACGCCGAAGATCAACGACGCCGGAAATGCGGCCAAGCCTAACGTGAAGTTGAACCAGCCGTACGCGCTGCCGCGCAGCCGCTCGGGAACGAGGTCGGCCACGAACGCCTTCTCCACGCCTTCTGTCAATCCGAAGTACAGTCCGTAACCGAGGAAGAGCACCCACACGTGCCACGCCGTCGACGCGCGGGCAAAGGCGAGGTACACGATCGCGTAGACGCCCCAGCCGGCGACGATCAGCGGACGCCGGCCGATGCGATCGGACAGCGCGCCTCCTGGCACATTGGCGATCGCCTTGACGACATGGTGCGCCGCCCACAACAACGGCACGTGCGCCGCGGCGACGCCTAACGCAGACGCTCGCAGCAGCAGGAAAGCGTCGCTCGCGTTACCCAGCGCGAAGAGAAACAGCACCGAGAGGTATTTCCAAAACTCGCTCCCAAGCGCCGTAGGCTCGCCGACCCTAACGCCGCCGTCTTGCGTGCTGCGGCGAGCCTCTTCCCGCACACCGGCAATCAGGACCACGAGCGACAGCGCCGCCGGTATCGCCGCAAGCAAAAAGACAGTGCGCAGAGAGAATCCAAAGAGCTGCAACAGCACAAATGCGAGCACGGGTCCCACAACCCCGCCCAGATGGTCTCCCGCCCTGTGCAGGCCGAACGCCGCTCCCCGCTGCGAAGGTTGGACGGCATCGGCGATCAGCGCGTCGCGCGGCGACGTGCGGATCCCCTTCCCGATTCGGTCGGTGACTCGTAAGGCACCCACCTGCCAGGCGCTCTGCGCCAGACCGATCAGCGGCCGCACTGCCGACGCCAGCGCATAGCCAAAGACGACGAGCGGCTTGCGTCTCGTCAGGCGATCGGACCAGACGCCGCTCCCAAGCTTGAGCAACGCCGCAACGGACTCGGCCGCCCCTTCGATCGCGCCGAGCGCGGTCGCCGACGCGCCAAGCACGCTCGAGAGAAACAGCGGCAGGAGGGGATAAATCATTTCGCTCGACGCGTCAGTCAGCAGACTGACGGCGGCGAGCGCGAACACCGTGCGCGGTAAGCGCGTCTTCCTCATGGGTGCGCCAAATGTACGCGACCTCACAGCACCGAGGAGCGAAACCGCGCTATCACTTGCATCTCGTGGCGCAAGCGCGCCTCTTCCGTCGATGCCAACCACGGCCCGCGCCACATACGACCGTCTGGGACCGGCCCGCGAGCGCCTCGCGCAACGCGACGCCGAGCTGCTCGCGCTGCAGATTGCCATCGCTGGCGTTCCCGCGCCGACTGGCGACGAGCGCGCGCGTGCGGCGTTCGTCGCCGCGCGGCTTGCCGAGTCGCTGCCTAACGTGGAGATCGACGCTGCCGGGAACGTCGTGGCGCGGTTGCGCGGCTCGAGGACAGGCGCGCCTCCGGTCGTCATTTGCGCGCACCTGGATACCGTCTTTCCTCACGGGACGGATCTCGGCGTCAAACGCGACGGAACGCGCATCAGCGCCCCCGGCATCGGCGACAACGCCCGCGGCCTGACAGCGCTCGTGGCACTGGCGGAAGAGCTGGCCACATCGGATGTCAAGCCCACGCACCCGATCCTGTTCGCCGCGACGACGGGCGAGGAAGGGATTGGTGATCTGCGCGGCGCACGGCACCTCTTCGGCGCGTTAGGTGACGACATTCAGGCCGTCATCGCGCTCGATGGGCCCGGCGACACGCGCATCGTGACCGAAGCGTTAGGTGTACGTCGCCTTCGTGCGAGGATTCACGGCCCCGGCGGGCACAGCTGGGGCGCCTTTGGCGTCGTGAATCCAGTGCACGTCGCCGGCGCGATCATTGTGGAGCTGGCGGGGCTCAAGCTTCCACAGGAGCCGCGCCTCACCGTGAGCGTAAACCGCATCGGGGGCGGCTCCTCGATCAACGCGATTCCCGAAGAGGCCTGGCTGGAAGTGGAAGTTCGTTCCGTTCGCGCCGCGGAGCTTGAGCGCTGGGAGATGGCCGTCGACGCGCGCATGCGGCACGCTGTCGATCGCGCCAACGCCGCACGCACGGCGGGGACACCGCCGCTCACCCTAACGAGCGAGCGAATCGGAGAGCGGCCGGCTGGGGCAATCGACCCGCATCACCCGCTCGTGGCGGCCGCGCGGGAAGCGACGCTGGCTATCGGTCGAACTCCGGAGCTGTCTGCCGCCTCGACGGATGCCAACGTCCCCATGAATCGAGGCGTCCCGGCGATCGCGATCGGTGCGGGAGGACGCGGCGGTGATACGCACACGCTGCGCGAGTGGTACGACCACACCGACTCGGCGTTAGGGCTCTGGCGCGCCCTGACGATCGTTGCCGCTGCGGCTACTGGCTAGCGATGCGCTCCGCGGCGAGACGCGCGTCGCGACGGATGTTGGAGAGGCCGCCGGTGCTATCGTAGTTCTGTCCCACGAAATAGAGGCCTTTCTGATCGGCGCTCGTCACGCGGTCGCTACGGATAGCGAAGCCTTTTGCGTCGGTGCGAATACTCTCGCCTAACGGCGCTAGCGCCGGCGCGAAACCTGTGGCAAGCAGGACGACGTCGTAGTCTGCCTCGCTGCCGTCGCTGAATCGCGCGCCAGTCTCCGTAAGCTCGCTGAGACCGGCGCGGCGAACCTCGATCAGTCCCTCGCGGATCGCCTCCACAAGATGAAACCCGATGAGCGGGATCGCATCGAGCGCCGAGTAAGGCGGTCGCGGCAGAACGGGCGGTCCGTGTTTCTTTTCCATGATTCGCTGCACTCTGCCGACGATGCGCTCGCGAGCGCCGCGCGGCAGCCAGCGCATGACATACGCGACGTACTGAATGGGAAGGCCCGCGAGCATCAGCGGGACGACGTTGGCGCCTGAGCGGACCAATACCGTTACGCGAGCGCCAGCGCGCGCCAGCTCCGTGCCGATCTCTCCGCCGGAGTTGCCGACGCCGACGATCAGCACACGGCGTCCGATGAATTCTTCGTTAGGCCGGCGATACTCCACGCTGTGCATCACGCGGCCGCGAAAGCGACCCTGGCCCGGAAGCACCGGAACTTTGGGGTTAGCTATGATTCCAGTCGACATCACAAGCGCGGCTGCGTCGTGCGACTCGCCGTCGACCGTCGTTATGCGCCAGCCATCTCCAACTTTCGAAACGGCGGCGACGTCCTTTCCAGTTTCCACGCCGATGCGGAAGTGGCGCGCGTAGTCACGCAGATAACGGACAAAATCCTCACGCGACGGAAAGAGCGGCGTCCCGGAGCCGAAGCGATAGCCGGGCAGGTGCGACAGATGCTTGCCGGTATGCAGCCGCAAGCTGTCGTACAGGTTGACCCAGGAGTGCCCTAACGAGTCGCCGCGTTCGAGTAGGCGATAGGGTATTCGCCTGCGGCCGAGAGATGCTGCTGTGGCTAAACCAGCTGGCCCCGCGCCAACGATGGTAACCGCGCGCATTTCTATGCCCTATCCCCTATCCCCCTATCCCCCTATCCCCTCGAACTTCCGAGTGGTCCGCGACCGTCAGCTCGCCGTCGAATCCCTCGATGACTGTCGCATCGCCAATGAGTGAATTCTTGAGCGTCGATTTCTTGATGGTCGCGCCGCCGCCTACGATCGTGTCGCGAAGCGAGCTGCCCGCGATCACGCTCCCCGCCCCGATTGTCACGTTAGGCCCGATCGACGAGTCCGTGATCTTCACGTCGTCGGCGATTTGCACAGGCTGCGTGATCTTGGCGCTGCTGCCGAATTCGCCCTTCGCTGCATGTGCGACGTGCCGCTCGAGCATGACGCGGTTCGTTTCCAGGAGCGTGTCCAGCTTCCCGGCATCGTACCAGCCGGCCACGTCGATCACATTGATCCGCGCGCCTTTTTCGATCATGTACTGGAACGCGTCCGTCAAGAAGTACTCCCCCTGGTTCTTCGGCTGCGACAGCACGTGGTCGATCCCTTCGTACATCAGCTTCCAGTTGCGCACGTAGTAGAGCCCGATGTTCGCGCGCTTGGAGATCGGCGTCTTCGGCTTCTCGACGATCTTGGTCATGTTGCCGTCGGCATCCGTCACAACGACACCGAATCGCTGATAGTCCTCGACTTCCTTCGTCCAGATGATGCCGTCAGCGTCCGTGCGATTGACGACGCTCAGATCGGTATCGAAGATCGTGTCGACGAAAATGATGAGCACCGGCTCGTCCACGTACTTCTGCGCCAGCTTCACTGCGCCGGCGGTGCCGTCCTGCACCGCCTGCTCCACGAACACGGACGGGAAGTCGTACTCGGCGCGCACGTAGGCCTCGACCTTCTCCTTCAAGTGCCCCGTGATGTAGATGATCTGCGAGACCGTGCCTAACGCCTTGAGGTCGTCCAGGATGTATGCCATCACGGGCTTCCCCGCCACCTTGAGCATCGGCTTGGGCGTGATGTGCGTGTGCGGCCGCAGGCGGGTTCCCTTCCCCGCGAGTGGAATGATCACTTTCATGGCGCGCTGGTTCCCTCTCGGCCGTAGCGGTCCTTGAGCCTAACGACGTCGTCCAGATCCGGTGTGGACGTCTCCAGAATATCGCAGTCGCTGACTGCCTCCATGTAATGCACCGTCCCGGGCGTGATGCGAAAGGCCTCACCGACCGCGAGGTTCATATCGCGCATCTCGCCGTTTTCATCGCGCACCCAGTACTTGAGCTGCCCCGCGAGCAGGTACACGGTCTCGTCCTTACGCACGTGGTACTGCACCGAGAGCGCATGGCCGGCGTTGATGTGCAGGATCTTGCCGACGTAGCGATCTGTGTTGGCCCAGATCTTTTCCCACCCCCACGGCTTGGGGACGTGGGTGACGTCGACGCGCCCGCTCACGCGCTAAGTGGAGGAGGTGAGTATTCGCTGCCGCAGCGCGCTGAGCCGGCGCCGCACCGACCCGTCCAGCACCGTGTCGCCGATTCGCACGACCACGCCGCCGATGATCGCTGGGTTTGTTGTTAGGTGCGGGACGACTGTCTTACCAAAGGCTCGCGATAGTTCCTTCTCGATGGCCTTGAGCTCGGCGTCCGTCGCATCGCGCGCGACGGTGACGCGCGCGTGGATGCGGCCTTCTTCTGCGTCTACGAGGTTGGCGTATTCCACGGCGATCGCCGGGATCAGCATCTGTCGCCGATTCGACACGAGCTTCTGGACGAAGCGCAGCATGAGGCGCGGCATGTTGTCCGCGAATGCCTTGCCTAACACGTCGTTCTTTTGCGCAGCGGAGATCTGCGGCGCTTCGAGAAAGCGCCGCAGTTTCTCGTCGCTCGCGGCGACTTCGGCGAAGGCGTGAATCAAGTTGCCCCAGCCGTCCAGGTCGTCGGCCTTATGCGCGAGCGCGAGCAGCGCTTCGGCGTAGTTCTTCGCAATTGTCGTCTCGCGCATTAGCGCTTCGCCTGCGCCGGAATCGAGCTGAGGAAGCTCTCCACCAGCTGACGATTCGCGCCGCTGTCGAGGTTCTTTTCGATGACCTTACTCGCGCCCGCGATCGCCAAGTCGACCGCCTCGCGGCGTAGCTCCGCGATGGCGCGCGTTTTTTCTGCCTCGATGTCGCGCTTCGCGCGCTCCATGAGCTCTTGCTGCTGCCGGCGCGTCGCCTCGAGCATCTCCGCCTTCATTTTCTCGGCGGTGGCGCGTCCTTCGGCGATGAAGCGCTGCGCCTCGCCGCGCGCAGCGTCGAGCTGACGCTGATGCTCCTCGAGAACCTTGGCAGCTTCTTCGCGATCCCTTTTCGCCTGGTCCAGCGCGCGTTGCAGCGCTTGTTCGCGCGCCTCAACGGCAGCCAGCAGCGGCTTGAACGCGAAACGGCTGAGCACGAACATGAGGACCAGGAAGACGAGCAAGGTCCAGAACATCAGCCCGCCCGCCGGCGAGAGAAGGTTCGGGCTCTCGCTCTCCTGAGCAGCCAATGCAGCTCGGGGAGCTAGGAGCAGCGCGAGTGTCGTCAGAGTCGGTGCACGCATAACGAGTGTGAGTGGAGGGGGTGGCTGCGAGCCCCGGGGCTCGCAGCCACCAGCCAGCTAGAACGTGACTTTGCCCTGGATAAGGAACGCGATGACGATACCGAAGAGCGCGACGCCTTCGATGAATGCCGCGAGGATCAGCGCGCCTGTCTGCACGCGCGCGGCCATCTCCGGCTGACGGGCCATGGCTTCGACGGCCTGGCCACCGATGCGGCCGATGCCGATACCAGCTCCGATGGCGGCGAGTCCAGCACCGACACCTGCGCCGACGAGCGCGAGGCCTTTGGCGTTGCTCGCGGCCGCTTCCTGCGCTGCTGCGAGCAAGGGAAGGATTGACATTGAAAGCTCCTGAAATGCCTAACGTGATATCTCGTGCTCCACAGCGCCGGCCTGGCCGCCGCTGCCCGTCCGCGAGACCCGGGTCTCAACGGGCTTCCCCGATCGCTCGATCGAGTACAAACACTTCGGACAAGAGCGATTCCGAAGCTTCTATCCCCTATCCCCTATCCCCTATCCCCTACCTCTATCCCCTAGTTGTTAGTGATGAGCCTCTCTGATTTGCCCTATGAAAACGGACGAGAGCATCGTGAAAATGAACGCCTGCAAGAACGCGATGAATATCTCGAGCAGCATGATCGCCACAGCCATGAGGAACGGCAGTCCCGATGCGATTCCCTTGAAGGTGAAGATCATGCCGATGAACGCGAGCACGACGATGTGACCAGCCGTCATGTTCGCGAAGAGACGGATCGCCAGCGCCAGCGGCTTCGTGAATTTCCCGATCAGCTCCACTGGCGACATGATCAGGAACATGATGAGCCGCAGCGGCAGCGAGAGATCCGTGTTCCAGTAGAAGATCGTGCTGAAATACTGCTTGCCTAACGCCCTCATCCCTGAGATCTCTACCACAATGAATGTCATGATGGCGAGCATCGCGGTCACCGCGATATTTCCCGTCGCCGTCGCGCCGAAGGGGACGAGCCCCAGCAGGTTCATCGTCAGAATGAAGAAGAAGAGCGTGAGGAGATACGGCACGTAGCGCTCGCCATGGTGGCCGACGTTAGGCATGATCACTTCATTCCGCATGTACAGCACCATCGCCTCGATCGCCGTAGCGGGGCCCTTCGGGCGTCCGATGCTGTTCGTGTGACGCACGTGAGCGCGCGCCGCACCGACCAGGATAACCGTGATGAGCACAGCGGCCAGAAGCAGCATGACGATGTGCTTGGTCGGCGACAGGTTCACCGAGAAGCCGCCGATCTGGATCGGCTCCCACAGCGGACCACAGCCGTGCTCGCCGATGTGCCGGCCGATGCATACCTCTTTAGAGAATGGCGGCTTGAAGTACGGAACTTCGATGTGGTAGCCGTCCGTGATGTGCGGCGTGATGATGTCGACCTCGGCTTCGCCGCCTGCGTTAGGCGCCGCCTGGTGCGGCGCTGCCGGACCTGGCAGTTCCTGCGCACCAAGGGCGTGGGTGACCAACCCAACTCCCAGGGTCATTATCGTATGAAACAGGCCTAAGCGACGCGTCATCTTTGGAGAAAAAGTGGTTCGATCAACGTGGAGCCGAAAACGAACAAAGCGAAGCTCAGCAATGCCGGCTCAAGCGGCAGCGCAACCTTCCAGGGGCCGAAGAACAGAAGACCGTAGAACACCAACGCCGTCACGCGAATGAGGGCGCCGATTCCCCAGCCTTTGAGGACTTCGCCGCGCTTCGCATAACGCGTGGCGATGCCATACGTGGCGGCCTGAATCGCAATCGCTGCTGCCGCGCTCGTCCAAACGGCACGCGCGGATCTTGGCTCGGTGAACATCTGCGAGAGGACGAACGCGCCGAGGACTGCGATGGCGATCGTCACGAGGATGAACACAAGCATGCGTCTCACACACCCTTCGGCGGCTTGGCCCTGGCCTGTTCTTCCTCTCTGAGATCGCGCATGAGCCGCTTGTAAATGCTGTAGAAGGCTGCAGTTGCGCCGACGAAAACGCCCACGATCAGGAAGATCGGCGCCGTCCCTAACTTCTGGTCCACCCAGCGGCCAGCGTAGAGGAAAAGGACGATGCTGGCGCCGAACTGGATGCCAATTCCGGCATATTTGCCGGCGGTACCGAGGCCGGTTGCCGGACTCCCATCTGGACGTCCGTGCGGCTCATCCTGCATCTCGGTGCGGGAATTTAGGACTTTGTGAAATTTTTCGCAAGCAAACGGTCGGTGTCTTGGAAATCACAAAACATACGTGAGGTAGTGACCCGGAACCTCAATACTCGTCTGTATTTACGAGATCTGCGCTATTGACACGTTTGACCTAAGACACCTATAGTAGGGTCGGCATTAGAAGATTAGAGGGCCCTTGCCGCTATCGGTGACGGAGAGAACCATCCACCAGGTTGTTGTGTGATCGCATACCGCCTCGTTCCGGCGTTCGTTGCGGCGGCTGCGTTTGTTTTCGCGTGCGGCCCAAGGTCGCATTCTTCCGAAGCACCCGAGCGTGGTAGCTCCGTGAACGGCCCTTCAATCGTTACGGCACTCGACGTTAGGCAGCAAGGGAACGCTGTCGCGTTCACATTCCGCGTAACGAATAACGCGAAGAAGAAGCTCGAGCTGGTCTTCCCCAATGGGCAGACGCACGATCTCGTGGTATTCGACAATGCCGGCGAGGAAATCTGGCGCTGGAGCGCGGGGCGCATGTTCACTCAGGCGCTGCAGAACCGGATTGTCGGGGCACACGAAACGATCTCCTACGAAGTCGCATGGACGCCACCCGGTCGAAGCCCCGGCACCATGTTGACAGCCGTGGCGACGCTTCTGAGCGAGAATCATCCAATCGAAGAGCGGGCGGAGTTCGCAGTTCCCTGACCAGCGCCTAACGAGTTCGCAAGCCAGCATCCGCGAGGACGCCCCTTTTGCCGTCAGCGGATCCCTTCGAAGCCACGCGTGAGCCGAGTGAGTGCCGCACCGTCGCGGTTGATGACATACACCTCCTCGACGCCAGTGCTGCCTGCGGAAAAGAGCAGCCGCGCCCCGTCCCGGCTCCAACTGGGCTGACCTTGCACGCCCAGGTCGCGCGTGAGCCGCGTCACTTGCCCAGAGGCAATCTCCAGCACGTAGAGGTCCAGCGGCCCGTCGCGGTCTGAGTGGAAGGCGACGAAACGGCCGTCCGGCGACACCGACGCTGCCGCGTCATGGCCATTGCTCGTGGCGAGCCGACGAACCGCGCCGCTCGCCACGTCCATCGTGTACAGCTGCTCGCGCCCCTCGGGATTGGCGTAGAATACGAGCTCTGCGCCGTTAGGCATCCAGCTCGGCACCTGACTGCTCCAGGCGTTGCGCGTGAGCTGCCGCACGTTTCCACCAGACGTGTCCACGACGAACAGCTCCCAGTGATACTCATTCGTCGCACGGTTCAACGTGCCTCTCTGGAAGGCGATCTGGCGCGCGTTAGGTGACGGCACCGGCACGCCGTCGAAGCCGGGCGCACTTACAAAGCGCCGCTGTCCCGCGCCGCTCGCGTCCATGGCGTACAGATCCACTTCCCCCGCGTCGCTCGAATTGCGCGGTGACTGAAACACGATGCGAGCATCCGACGCGAGGTAGGCGGGATGCGCGTCGCGACCCGGGCTCCACGTTAGGCGCCTCGCGTCGGTGCCATCCGGGCGCATACTGTACACTTCCCAATCGCCGTCGCGCGTGGACGAGAAAACGAGCCGCTCGTTCGTGGGCGACCACTGCGGCCACGCACTGTGATACGCGCTGTTGGTCAGCTGTCTCTGGTTGCGCCCGTCGGCGTCCATGATCCACAGCTCGAAACGACCCGTCCGGTCCGAATAAAACGCGATCTTGCGTCCGTCGGGGGACCACTCGCTCTCGAAACTTATGCTGCTGTCGGATGTGAGAGGCCGCAGCGCCGATCCGTCCATGTTCACCATGAAGAGACGCGGATTCCGATCGCGTTCTGAAAAGAACACCATGCGACGCCCGTCCGGCGCGACTTCGGCGCCAGCATCATTGGCGGGATGAGTCAGCAGCGCTCGCTGTCCGCTGCCATCGGAATTCATTATCCAAATGTCCGAGTTACCGCCGCGAGACGAGCCGAACACAATACGTCCATCGTGCGTGAATGCGGCATGACCGTCTCGTCCTGGAGTGCTCGTTAGGCGTTGCACGGCGGTGCCGTCGGCGCCCATGACATAAACGTCCTCGTCGCCATCGCGATCCGAGTCGAAGGCGATACGCTTGCCATCGGCCGACCACGCCGGATGCCGCGCGAACATCTCAGACGATGCGGCGCCGGGATGCGTCAGGCGCCGCTCCGCGGTGCCGTCGGGCGCGATGCTATAGAGGTTCCACACTCCATCACGATTCGAATCGAACACAATGCGCGTGCCGTCTGGCGACCACGCGGGATGCGTGTCGTCGCCATTGCTCCGCGTCAGGCGGCGTTCACCAGTTCCATCTGCATTGATGATGTACAGAACGGCCCCGCCCCCACCCCCACCCCCGCCGTGACGCCGGCTTTCGAAAACCAGCTGACGACCATCTGGTGACCACGATGGATTGATGTTCAGGAAGATCTGCGATTGTGCGCGGCTGTCCTGCGCAGAAAGCAGGATGCCGGCGCCGAGCAAAATCGCGCGTGCGTACGAGCGCAGCACTCGAATACCCCTGGTTGCCTGACGCCTCCTTAGACACAAGTCGTCACTGTCTGTTTTCGCTATTGACCAGTTCCTGACGCTCGGCGCGCCAATGCGCCAACGCTGGGCTTATCTCCGGCGTTGCCAGAGAATACTTTCCGCCTCCCGCTCCAAATCCCTTCTCTCCTGGTTGGTAATGGCCGTCCCGGCACAAGCACTCGGCACTGAAGAGCGACGCGACCGCGAGCTCCTCGAGCAACTCG
>CBQVAZ010000034.1:0-14110 GCA_967720205.1 uncultured Gemmatimonadaceae bacterium
TCAAACGGCCGACTGGGAACGCTTCGCCGGTGCCGTTCGCCTCATTCTGCGACTGGCCTAACACATGGGCGCACTCATGAAATGGAAGCGGATTTTCGGCCTTGCCGCCACGGACGTGCTGTCGCGTGGGCAGCGCGAACGCGAGTTGGACGCGGAAGTTGCCGATCACCTGGCGCGTGAGACGGCCGCGCTCGAGCAACAAGGCTGGTCAGCAGATGCAGCGCGTCAGGAAGCGCGGCGTCGGTTCGGCAGCTTGTCCACGACAAAGGACGTGGTCAGAGCACAGCGCTTCGGCGCCGTCGCCGAGAGTGTCGTGCGCGACGCTCGCTTCGGCGGCCGCTGGTTGCGCCGCTCACCCGGCTTCACGGCCGCAGCATTGCTTACGCTCGCGTTAGGCCTCGGCGCCACGACAGCCGTGTTCAGTATTCTCGATACCGTTTTGTTGCGGCCCTTGCCGTACCGCGACGATCGCGAGCTCGTGACCCTATGGACTCACGAAACGCGCGTGGGGAATGCGCACCAGCTGGTATCACCCGCCAACTTCCGCGATTGGCGTGCGCGTAGCACGAGCATTAGGCCAATGGCGGCCATGTCGTACTGGAGCGAGGACTGGCAGGGAGCTGACGGCATCACGTCCATCGACGCGTGGGCGGTCTCGGAGGATTTCTTCACTGTCATGGATCGGCCGCTCGCGTTAGGGCGCACGTTCACGCCGGATGAGTACGTGACCGCGCGCAACGTCTTCATCGTGACGTACGGATTCTGGCAACGACAGCTTGGCAGTGACTCGGCGGCCATCGGCCGCTCGTTTCGCACGCCGAAAGGCAGCTCGACGCTGATTGGGGTGTTGCCCGCGGGATTTGAGCTTCTCGGCAATCGCGATATCTACGTCCCGCTCATCCTTCCCGAGGAACAGTGGAGGCGGCGCCAAGCGACCTATCTGCTCGTGGCGGGCCGGCTCGCTCCTGGAGCCACGCTGGAGCAGGCTCGCGCCGAAGCCGTCTCGATAGGGCGCACGCTGGAAGGCGAGTATCCGCGCGAGAACGAGGACGTCAGCATCAGCGTCACAGCACTGCGTGATGAGCTCCTGGGTGACGCCCGTTCGCCGATCTACATGCTGGCCGGGGCCGTGCTGTGCCTGCTCGGAGTGGCCTGCGCAAATGTAGCAAACCTCTTGTTATTGCGGTCGCTCGCGCGGCGA
Source organism: uncultured Gemmatimonadaceae bacterium (assembly GCA_967720205.1). GTDB lineage: Bacteria > Gemmatimonadota > Gemmatimonadetes > Gemmatimonadales > Gemmatimonadaceae > DASYRX01. The sequence continues at coordinate 1,202 of CBQVAZ010000034.1, forward strand.
CGCGAGTTCGCTTTGCGATCCGCGCTAGGTGCGTCAGGCAACCGGCTCGTACGGCAGCTCGTCGTCGAAAGCGGAGTACTGGCGCTGGCAGGCGGCGCACTCGCGCTATTAGTCGCGTGGGGCGGCTTGCGGCTCTTCCTCGCGCTCGCTCCAGCGGACATTCCGCGTCTGCAAGCGGCAGCTATTGACGGGAGGGTGCTCGCCTTCGCGCTCGCTGTGAGCACGATCTCGGCGATCATCTGCGCGTTAGGTCCACTCGCGCGCGTCCTGCGCGGCGCACCGCGCGATGCGCTGAGCGAGACGTCGACCGCCAGTACAGGCTCGCGCCGCTCGCGCGCTTCGCAGCACACGCTCGCTGCAGTACAGATCGGCTTTGCCCTCACGCTGATAATCGGTGCGGGGCTGCTCGTGCGCAGCGTACAGCGGCTGCTCGCTGTCGATCGCGGCTTCGATACGCGTGGCGTCGCCGCGCTCACCGTACAGGCGTGGGATGATTATCCCTCGGGAGCGCAGCGCATCGCGTTTGCCAACGAGATGGAGCGGCGGCTCGCCGCTATTCCTGGCGTCACTCGCGTCGGGATTACGACCGCGCTGCCCTTGCACAGTCCGGTCGGCAACCAGAACGCCGGCGTCGTGGCAGTAGGAAGCGGCCTTACGGACCGGGACGCGCGTCAGGCGCTCGCGGCAGCCGTATCGCCAACGTACTTCGCCACGTTAGGCGTCCCACTGCGCGACGGACGCATGTTCACGCAGTTCGACGATTCGAGCTCGAGGCCAGTTGTGATCGTGAACGAAGCGCTCGTCCGCGAGCATTTCGCCGGGCGTCAGGCGGTTGGCGAGCGAATCCGCGTATCGTTCTACGGACCACCCAAGGAGAGCGAGATTGTGGGTGTGGTCGCCGATGTGCGCCACGCGGGCCTGCAAGAAGCGCCGAAGCCGGCTGTCTTCCTTCCCACGGCGCAACAGCCCACCGGGGTCATGATGTTCGTGGTCAAGAGCGATCGCGCGCCGGCGACGTTGTTCCCCGACATGCGCAACGTCCTGCGCTCTGTAAACTCCGGGCTCCCCGTGGATGAGCTGACGACAGCGGACAACCTCCTCGAGCTGTCGACGCGCGAGCGACGCTTCGTTATGACATTGTTGTTAGGCTTCTCCGCGCTCGCGCTCGTACTCGCGCTTGTCGGCACGTACGGCGTGGTGAGTCATTCCATGACGGAGCGGCGGCGTGAGATCGCCGTGCGTATGGCGCTCGGGGCGTCGCATCAGAGCGTGCGCGGTCTGGTGCTCAAACACGGAGCGAGGCTGGCACTCGCGGGGAGCACGTTAGGCATTCTCGGCGCCGCGTTGCTCGTCAGGCTCCTGCAGGCGTCGCTTTTTGGGATTTCGCGCTTCGATCCGCCGACGTATGCAGTGGGTACGTTGCTCGTGCTCGCTGCGGCGCTGCTCGCGTGCATCGTGCCCGCCGTTCAGGCCGTGCGCAACAATCCGGCGAATGTGCTGCGCAGCGCCTGAGCGCCAGACGCAGCGGTCTTCGCGAGCGTTAGGTACGCGCCAGGAGCTGCTGGAAGCGCGGGTTCGCTTTGAGCGGCGCCCACAGCGGATCGTTCTTGAGCCACTGCGGCGACAGCCACGACGGCGATCGCAGCAGTTGATCGAGTATATCCAGCGCGGCGTCGTATTCGCCGAGTCGCAAGTACGTGTACGCCGCGTACTGCCCTGTTTCTGCAAAGGCGTACGCATCGCGCGCCTGCGTCGCCAGCTCGAGCGCTTTGCGGATATCTGTGAGTGCGCGCTCGCGATTGCCGATGAATGCGTTCGACCAGCCGCTTCCGCCGCGAACAATGCGATTGTTCGGCTGCTCGGCGATCAAGTGCTGTCCCACACGCAAGAGCGTATCCGCGTGTGCGCGCGCCCGCTGCGGCTGCCAGCGCTCGAAGAGCTGCGTGCGCCAGAAATGATAGATGACAGCGTTCCCTGCGAACGCCGCCAGTGGGACGCGCTCGAGCGCCTGGAGGTCCGTCGTATCAAAGACAGGGATGAGTGAGTCGAAAAACTCGGTGCCCGCCGCGCGCTCCGCGCCAAATCGCTGAATGATCCTGCGCCCCATCTCGCGCGCGCGAGACCAGTCGCCAGCGACCATCGATACACGCGTCTTCATCACATATGCATCGATGTTATCGGAGTCGGCCGCGATCGCGCGCTCGACATAGCGCAGGGCCTTCGTGTAGTCGCGCGCCATCCCGAACGCCTCCGCCGCGGCCATCTGAACTCGTGTCGCTCGCGGGTCGAGCTCCGCCGCGCGGGCAAAGCGGCCGAGGGCATCGTTCCAGGCACCGCCACGCGCCTGCGCCGCCGCGCTCAAGACGATCATCATGGCATCGTTAGGCTTCGCCTTTTCGGCCACTCCGTAGTGCACCGCCGCCGTCGCGATATCGTCGGTCCCGTCGAAATAGGCGCCGAGGGCGAGGTGCGCGTCGGGCAGGCTGCTGTCCAAGGCGATCGCGGAATCCGCCGCGGCGCGCGCGAGCGCAAGACGTTTCGTCGTACGGTCCATGAAGGAGTCGTACATGCGAATGTGCAGCAGCGAGAGCTTGGCGAACGCGAGGGCGAAGCGCGGATCGGCCGTCGTCGCCTCGAGCAGCAGCTTCTCGGCCCTAACGAGTGACGTCAGGTTCGAGCTTTCGCGCGAGCGGAGTCGCTCGCCCTGCATGTACGCGTCGTAGGCTGCCAGGTTCTCGGTCGGTTTGGCCGCCATCATTTCGCGTTGCGTGCCCGGAAGCGCATCGACAAGCGCACCCGCGACTTTTTCAGCGATCTGCGACTGCACGCTGAAGACGTCTTTTACATCCCCTTCGTATGGAAATGACCAGAGGTGTGTGTCGTCGCGCACGCGAATGAGCTGCGGCGTGACGCGCACGCGTCCAGCGCCCTTTGAGGGCCTGTCGAGACGTACGCTTCCTTCGAGGATGTAATCGGCGCCAAGCTCGCGCGCGATCACCTTGAGCGGCTTCGTCGAATTCGCGTACTGATCGGCGCTGGTGCGCGAGATGACGCCGAGCCCCGACAGCATGGCCAGCCGGCTCGTCACCTCTTCGGTCACGCCGTCGGCGAAATACGCGTCCTCGGGCCGACCGAGGTTCTTGAAGGGAAGAACGGCGAGCATCTTGCGATCCGACGCGCCCTCGTTAGGCTCGCTCCCCGAGGAGAGCCGACCAGAGAGCACGAGATAGCCACCGAGCAGCGCGGCGCCGAGCACGGCACCGCCGAGCTTCGTCTGCCAATGCCTCCGGCCATACCTCGGACGCGTCTCCGCTTGTGTCGAGCGAATCGCCGCGTGAAACTCTCCAGCGTCGACAAAACGTTTGGCGGGATCTGGCGACAGCGCCTGACCGATGGCAGTAACAATACCGCGTGGCAGACCAGGAACTGTCAGCGACGGCGCGGGTTCCGTGAAGAACGCGTTAGGCCGTCCGCTGAATGGCTTCTTTCCAGCGAAGAGCTCGTAGGCGACCACGCCTAGCGCGTAAACATCCACGCGTTCATTGGCACTTGTTGGATCCACGATCTGTTCCGGTGCCATGTATCCTGGTGTGCCGGGACTCTGACCCGGGAGCGTCAACGCCGTCGCGTTCGTTGCACGCTGACACGCCGCGGCGATCCCGAAGTCGGCCAGGACCGCGTGCCCCTCAGACAGCAGGATGTTTTCCGGCTTTATGTCGCGATGAATGATTCCGCGAGAGTGGGCATATCCAAGCGCGCTTGCGATCTCGCTCAGGATCTGCACGCCGTCGCTCACCGGAAGCGCTCCCTCGAGCGACAGGCGCTCGCGCAGCGATTGTCCCTCTATGAAAGGCGTGACGAAATAGTGGATGTCACCCTTCGCGCCAGCGGTGAGAACCGGCAGGATGTTGGGGTGCTGCAGGTTCGCGGTAACGAGGATCTCGCGAGTGAATCGCGCCTCGCTGACGCCGCTGACCATCTCGGGTGGCAGCACCTTGATCACCACTCGGCGGCCGAGTGAGCGCTCCGTCGCGAGAAAGACGTGCGACATCCCGCCACCGCCGAGCTCGCGCTCGATCTCGTAGGCGTCCCCGATCAGTTCCTGCAGCTCGCTGAGGAGCGCGTTATCCACGCAATCGGCCTGGGGATGGGGGGGGACCGCGACAATCGGCAGTGCTGCCGCGGGTTCGCGTTAGGAAGTGGAGCGGACCGGGATCGAACCGGCGACCCCCTGGTTGCAAACCAGGTGCTCTCCCAGCTGAGCTACCGCCCCTCTAGCGTCCGGCAAAAATATACGCAGGCCGCCGACTGCAGGGCCGCTTCGGAGTCGTTATCATGGAAAGGCGCCTCCGCGATCTCCTATGCCCGACGCTCCGAGCCAAAAAATCACGCTGCGCTGCCAGTTTTGCCAAACGTGGAATCGCGTCGACGCGGCACGTGCGGCAGACAGGCCGAAGTGCGGGCAATGCGGGCGCCCAATGCTGTTGGATCGCCCGTGGCCGCTCAACGACGAATCGTTCGAGCGGACCGTGAAAGAGACCGACGTTCCGGTTGTCGTCGACGTGTACGCCGACTGGTGCGGGCCGTGCAAGGTCATGGCGCCGAACGTCGACATGCTCGCCTCGAAGATGCAGGGCAAGGCACTAGTTGCGAAGCTCAACTCGGATCTCTCGCCCAAGACGGCGCAGCTATTCGATGTGCGCGGCATCCCGACGGTGTTGGTGTTTCGCGATGGCAAGGTCGCGAAGCGGCACACCGGCGCGGTGGGCCTAGCTGAGCTCGAGAAGATCGTCGCTTAGTGTCTGAGTGCCCTTAGGCCGCCAAGCTCCGAAACTGCCTTCACCGCGGACTAACGCGGACTCACACGGACGACAACTAAGCAAAAGCAACCAATCACAACGGGAACGCTGCTTGGTTCGCAGTTCCTAAGGTTGTTGCTTTGGTCCGCGTTTCTCCGCGTTTGTCCGCGGTGAAAAGCCGTTTACGGACTCAGACTACTCGTGCGCCGGGAGCGGCTCCATCGTCTTGGGATCCACTGGCACCTGCATCTCGTCGCGATACGGCGACGTGAGCCAGACGACGCGCATGCGCGGGAAGGCATCGAAGAACTGCAGATAGCTCCACGCCCAGAGTCCGAGGAATCCGGCGAAGATGCCGATCTCCCAAATCCCGATCGGCGGCGACGACACGTTCTGCAGATAAATCGACGGATAGATCTCGACGTAGCGATGCAACGCCAGGCCGACGAGGCTGCATAACGCGAACGTGATCATCGTCGGCGAGAAGACCTTGGGATACTTGCCTAACAAGCCGAAGAACGGCAGCGCGAACATCAAGAACGCGATCGCAATCGTGAGCGGCAGCCACGGACCGCTCAGACGGTTCGCAAAGAAATGCGTTTCCTCGGGCCAGTTGCCGTACCAAATCACCAGCAGCTGCGAAAACGTCAGGTACCCCCAGAACGCCGTGAAGGCGAAGCAGAGCTTTCCGACGTCGTGATAATGGCGATCGGTGATGAGCTCATCGGCGGCGAGGAAACGCTTCCACGGCCGCAAAAGAATGGCGAACAGCATCAGCATGCCGATCCATCCGCCCATGAAGACTTGCCAGCCGTACATCGTGCTCTGGAAGTGATAGTCCAGCGACATCGACATGTCCCACGCCATCACGACCCAGAAGAAGCCGAACATGAGCGCCATGAAAACGGCGGCGCGTCCCATCCACGAATGCGTGCTGTGCAGCTCGCGGCGCTCGTCGCCAAAGCCGCGGCGCATGCGATCGCGCCATCCCTTCGCCCACTTCGCGCCCCACTCGGGGAGCAAGCCTACGTCGATGCGGACCGAGCGGTAGACATACCAGAGCTGCAGACCGAACAGCAGCGCTAACAAGCCTACGGCACGCAGCGACCAGAATGTCGGATTGAGCCAGAGCGCCTTCTCGGGCTGTGTCGGCGGCTCGTGCGTCCACGGGAAGATGTGGCTCCTCCCGACGAACACCGTGACCAGCATCAACACGTATGCGAACGGCAGGAACGCGGCAAAGCCTTCGACGAAGCGCACGACAGCACGCGACCAGCGAGCTGTCGTTATGCGCTGAACAGCTGCTAGCGTAACGCCGGCCGAGGAGATGATCGTGAAGTAGAGCCAGCTGACGTGGTACGCCTGCCAGGCCCGTTCTTCACCCATCACCGCGCCGATGATGAAGATCAGGAAGCCGATGATCGCGAGGGCCAGCGCCACCTTCTTGAGTCCCGAGGAGACCGGGCGCGCCTGAATGAGGCGCACGAGCGCCTCACGCGATGGAGCGACGTGGTCGTGATGCGAGCTCATGGATCGTGACGAGTGGTGTCGCGCGCCGAGGGGGGCGGTGCGACGCCGGCAGGTTCCGCGGCCGCGCCGGAGCGCGGAGTGAGCTTCATGTTAGGCAACACTGGCCTTATCCAAGTCCCGGGACCAAGCAGCGTCGGCCCGGGCAGTGCGGCGCCCGTCACGCCGGGCGGCGCCACAGGACCCGTCTCCACGGTGCGACCTTCGAGGCGCCCCTGCAGCGCTCGCAGGTAATTCACGACGTCCCAACGCGAGCGCTCCTCGATGCGGTTGTACGGCGGCATGAGGCCACGCCCGTTTCGCATCATCCCCCAGATGTAGCCGTCGCTGCGGTTCTTGGTGATGTCCAGCGTCAGATTGATCGGCACCATGCCGTACTTGGTCGCATTGCCGTCGCCTAACGCGCGCTCACCGTGACACACGGCGCAGTTGATCTGAAAGTACTTGCGCCCGTTCGCGAGCGACGAATCGCTCACAGGAACCGGATTGGAGACGACACTGAGCGACTCGATCTGGGCGATGCCTGGCGTGTACGAAACCTGATAGCCGGCCATCGCGGTGCCGGTCGTGGGCACGCTGCCCTGCGGCGCGGCGCGCACCGTTAGGCTGTCGCCGAACGGTTCCCACGTCCACACCGACGGCTGGCGCTTGAAGTCCTGGAACCATTCGCACCCGGTGAGCACGAGCAAGCCGCCTAACAACAAGCCTCGGCTAAGCTTCATCTCTCACCTCCACCGCCCCGTGCGCCTTGAGCAACGCTTCCGCGTCGCGCAGACGCTCCGGCGGAGCTTCCACGTACACGCCGAACTGGTTGCTTGTAAATCGCGGGTCGTAGCCGGGCGTGCGGACGATCTTGGGAATGCGGGAATTCGCGAACATCCCCGCCACCGTGGCGAGCGAGCCGATCATGACCATCAGCTCGAAGCCCAGGATCGTATAGGGGATCCAGCTCGCGAACGGCTTGCCGCCGACGACGAGCGGCCAGTACTCCGACGTCCACACGGCGATCCAGTAGCCGAACGTCACGCCGCAGAGGCCGCCGATCAGCGTGAAACGCCTAACGGGGCTCGGCGGTGGATCCACCGCATCATCGATCTCGTGCCGCGGAGTCGGCGTGTAGACCGTGAAGGCCGTAAAGTTCTTCTGCTTGAGCTCTTCGACCGCATCCACCAGCGCGTCGAGCTCGCGATACACCGCGACGAGTCCGCGTCTCATGCGAACTCTCCCGGCGTATCGGTCCCGTACGGCAGGTGGTGCCCGGACACGTCCACTTCCTCCGGCACCTTATGACTGCGGAGACGCGGTGGAATGATCTCCTTCACTTCCGCGATCGCGACGACAGGCAGCTGCTTGATGAACAAAAGGAACCACATGAAGAACCAGCCGAAGCTCCCGATTAGAATCGAGAGATCGACCCAGCTCGGCGTGTAACTGGACCATTGCCATGGCTCGAACTCGTGCGACAGCGACGGCACGATGATCACGAAGCGCTCGAACCACATCCCCAGGTTGATGAAGATCGAGAGGATGAAGAGCCAGCTCGGATTGCGCCGCAGTTTCTGCGAGAAGAGCGACAGCGGCAGGATCATGTTGCACGTGAGCATGATCCAGGCGGCCCACCACCACTGGCCAAAAACGCGGTTCCAGAAGTACTCCTGCTCGGCCGGGACGGCGCTATACCAGGCGACCCAGAACTCGATCAGATACGCACAGCCGACGATCAGAGACGTCGTTAGGCAGAGCTTGGCCGCGGCGTCGAGATGGTTGATCGTGACGATATGCTGCAGCTTGAAGAACTTGCGGATCGGGACGATGATCGTGAACACCATCCCCAGTCCCGAGAAGATCGCGCCGGCGACGAAGTAGGGCGGGAAGATCGTCGCGTGCCAGCCTGGCGTCAGCGCCATCGCGAAGTCGAAGGACACGACCGAGTGCACCGACAACACGAGCGGCGTCGAGAACGCAGCCAGGAAGAGGTACATGCGGGCGAAGTGGCGCCACTCCGGCTCGGAGTTGCGCCATCCTAACGAGAGCACCGAGAGAATCCGCTTGCGCAGCGGGTTCTTCTCGCGGTCGCGCAGGACCGCGATGTCGGGGACGAGACCGATGTACAGGAACGTCGACGACACCGTTAGGTACGTCGTGATTGCGAAAACGTCCCAGATGAGCGGGCTCTTGAAGTTCGGGAACAGCAGCCGCCAATTGGGATACGGGATCAGCCAGAAGAACTTCCAGGGGCGGCCGATGTGAATGATCGGGAAGAGCGCCGCCGTCATGACGGCGAACACAGTCATCCCTTCGGCGCATCGATAGATCGTCGTGCGGAAACCGGCGCGGAACAAATAGAGAATCGCCGAGATCAGTGTGCCGGCGTGGCCGATACCGATCCAGAAGACGAATGTGATGATGTACACGCCCCACATCACTGGCGGGTTGTACCCGGCGTTCCCCAGGCCCCAGTAGATCTGGTAGATCCACGTGCCAGCGCCCCACAGGAAGCAGAGCATCGCGACGCCTAACGCGCCGAACCAACCGAGGGTCGGCTGCAGCGTGGCGGCGATGTCGCGATCGACCTCCGAGTAGTCCTTGATCCCGGGGATCTGAACGTTCGCGGACGCGACGTTCGGGCGCGGCGTCACTGGAGCAGCGGCCGTAGCCATTAGTCGGCGCCTCCAGCCGGACGAGGGGCGTTAGGCTCCTCGCGCGGGTGCGTCACCTTCTTGAGGTAGACGACGGCCGTGTACGTGTTCAGCTCCTCGAAGACGTGGTAGCGACGCGCATCCTGTACGGTCTTGGCCATCGTCCAGCGCTCATCTGCCGCATCGCCGAACAGGATCGCGCGCGACGGACAGGCTTGCGCGCAGGCCACAGTGAACTCGTCAGGCGCGACTTCGCGCTTCTCCAACGTGGCGCGATTCTCGGCTTCACGAATCCGTTGCACACAGAACGTGCACTTCTCCATGACGCCGAGCCCGCGAACGGTGACGTCAGGGTTGAGCTGCCAGTTGAGTGGCTCGGGGAACGCATACTGGCGGCGGGCTGGAACACCGAAGCCGTGCCAGTTGAAGTAACGGACTTTGTAAGGACAGGCGTTCGAGCAATAGCGCGTGCCGACGCAGCGATTGTAGACCTGAATGTTGAGACCATCAGGTGCGTGATATGTCGCGAAGACCGGGCAGACGCTTTCGCACGGCGCGTTGCCGCAGTGCTGACACAGCATCGGAGCGAAGCGCGCCTCGAACTCCGACGAGCCGTCTTCACCACCCTCGAAGTATCGCTCGATGCGGATCCACGCCATCTCGCGACCCTTGAGGATGTTCGCGCCTGGTCGCGTATCCCAGCCCGATCCATCGGATGTGTGGAACGGACGAAGTGAACGCCCCTGCCAGCGCGCGCCGACGGTCGGGATGTTGTTCTCTGCATAACAAGCCGTGACGCACGCGGAGCAACCGGTGCAGCGTGCAAGGTCGATTGTCATCGCCCAGCGGCGCTTCGCCATCCCGCTCCAGTGGTCGGGCTTGTACATCCCCTGCTCTTTGTGCTCGACCTTGCCGAGATCGCCGATGGCGTCGGACGCGACAGGCGATTTCAGGCCCGGAAGGAACTCGTGCGGCTTGTCGCCCGGGAACGCCTCGTGTTCTTCGCTGCGCCCCGCGAGCAGGTCGGCGACTGTAACAGCTTGAGCGACGCCACGCCCGTGCTGCCGCGCGGAACCCTCCGTGCTGACCAGCATCGAACGGTCTGCTGTCTTCGTTAGGCTGGCCTTGAGCTGCGTCATGGCCAGGCCACCGGATCCATTCGGCGAGCCCGTGAGCAGGTCGAGCGCGTTCACACCAGTACGCTCCGCGTAGCGCCCGTAGCCCGTGTGCCCCTGGCCGGTTGCGATGGCGACGGTGTCCTGCCTAACGCCTAGGTAAAGATACGCGGGCGCCGTGACGGAACCGGCGCTCGTGGTCACTGTAACGTGATCGCCCGACTTGATGCCGAGTCGGCCTGCCGTGAGCGGGTGAATCTCCACGACCGACTGCCAGCAGATCTTGGTGACCGGGTCGGGCAGCTCTTGCAACCACGGCTTGTTGGCGCCGCGACCGTCGCCTAACGTGGGCGACAGATACACGACGAGGTCGAAGTCGCCGGTTTGCGAAGCGAGCGGCGCCGTTTCGCCCGGGGCGTCGCTTTCCGGCGCCGTCGCCGCGCGCGCCTCGACAGCACCCGCGATCATGCCGCTGGGGAGCGCCGCGGTGAGCGCGGCTGGGCCACCCAGGCGCGCGGTGAGCCACTCGCGATACGTCGCGACCGGGAAGCGGCTCGCGAGCGCAGCATCGGTGCGGGCGATGCCTAACAACACATCGGCCGTCGCACGCGTAGTGAAGACCGGCTCCATGACCGGCTGCTGCAGTCCCACGGTGCCCGGCACAGGCTGAGCATCGCCCCAGCTCTCGAGCGAGTGGTGATCCGGCAAGACCAGATCGCACAACAGCGTCGTCTCGTCGGGGACGCTGGAGAAGGAGACCTTGAACGGCACCTTGGCAAACGCGGTAGCGAACTGCATCTGCTTCGGCGTCGTGTGCGCCGGATTCGCGCCGCGCACGAAGGCGAGCGGCACTGCACCCGAGTTCATGCGCGCGATGACTGGCGCCAGGTGCGCCACACCGGCGATCGGACCAGCGAGCGACGCGATCGGCTCCGCCGGCTTGATTGTCTTCCCTTCATTACCTAACGAGCGATTCAGCGCGTTGACGGCGGCCGCGACCTGGAACGCGTCGGGGCCCGTCGTGCCGGCGAGCACGAGGCTCGACGTGGCAGCACGCAGTTCTGTCGACAGCAGGTCGAGTACAGCAGGCTCGACGCCAGCCGCTTGAGCGGCCGCGGCGAGCGTTCCAGATCCTCCCGCACCGGACGCCGCGAGCAGCGCATTCACGATGCCCAACTCGCTACCAGCTCGCGCGGGAATCCAGTCGTCCGCGTTGAGGCCGGTGAGCGAGCGACGCGGTCCGATGTAGATGAAGCGCGGCGCGTCGCCAAGCGCAGCGCGCGCATCGCCAAAAGACAACTGCTGTGGGACGCTCGCGCCCCACGTCTCCAGGAAATCTGCGCCGAAGGAAACGATGAGTTTCGCGGCGGCAAAATCGTACGTTGGCGCTTGCACGCCGCCGTACTGCTGGCGGTTGGCTTCGCGTGCCGCAAGATCGACTTCAGCATCATACGCGATGTGCGCCGGGAAGCCGAAAGCGCCTAACCAGGAATCGAGGAACGCCGGGAAGGAGCCGCTCTCGGCCTGATTGATGAACACGACGTTCTGACCCTGCGCGCGCGCACCTGCGACACGCTGCGTGAGCGTCGTGATCGCCGTCTCCCACGTCGTTGGAGTCAGGCTTCCGTTCTGGCGCAGCATCGGCGTACGGAAGCGATCCGGGTTGTACAGCCCCTGAAGCGCCGACTGGCCTCGGGCGCATAACGCGCCGTGGTTGAGCGGATGGTCCGGATTTCCTTCGAGCTTGATCGCGCGTCCGTCACGAACTTCGGCGATCACACCACACGCGGTCGCACATTCTCGGCACGTCGTCGCGAAGTACGTCGAGACGCCGGGGACGGTGTTGTCCGGCGACGTCAAATACGGAATCAGCTGCTCGACGTGCTCATTCGTGCACCCGACGGCTGTCGCGGCGGCAGTGGACGCGCCTAACACCTTGAGGAACTCGCGACGCCGCACCGCGGTCGTCCCGTCGGCTCGGCTCATCGGCTCGGTCGCATCGTTAGGCACGGCGCGCTGTTAGTAGTGGCAGACGCCGCAGTCGTAGCGCGCCTTCTTGATCGGCGCCGCTGTGTCTGCGGACGTGGGCTCGTAGCCCGCCGCGCGCATTCCGTCGGCGGCGTTATAGCCGTTCACGTGACAGTTGAGACACCAACCCATGTTCAGCGACGCGAACTGCCCGACGCGCGCCATTTCCTGGATCTTCCCGTGGCAGGTCTGGCACGTGACGCCAGCGTTCACGTGGCGCATGTGCGGGAAGTGCACGTATTCAGGGAGCTTGTGAATGCGGATCCATGGAATCGGCTGCTTCTTCGCCGAGTAATCCTGGAGCTTTTTGATCTCTTCGCTCGTGCGCGCGGGCTGACTGTCGCGCGCCGGACGTTGCGGCCCGATGATCGTGTGGCAGCCCATGCACGTGCCGACCGCTGGCATGCCAGGATCAGGCGACTTGTTCGCGCTGTAGTGGCAATACAGGCAATTCATCCCGAGCGTTTGCACGTGCACGGGATGCGGGAAGTTGATTGGCTGTTCGGGAGCGACGCCCTGAGACGACGAAGCGCCGCTATACGCGGATAGGATCGCTGCTGCTATTGCGATTGCGAAGAACCCGGGCACAATGGCCCAGTTTCGCGAGAGCCGCATTCGACGCCGTAGTGGTTGAATTGACAACCGTTTATCCGGTCATCCGGTGTTCGTGAAAAGATTCACAAGCTCCGGCCGGCTAATAATGAGCGGCACGCGCAGCGCGCGCAAGCTCGACGTTTTTTGTGTCGCGACGATCAACTCCAAGTGCTCGGATCGCTGAGTTGCAGCGTGCGAAGCTCGTCA
>CBQVAZ010000035.1:0-14105 GCA_967720205.1 uncultured Gemmatimonadaceae bacterium
GTCACGCTGGCGGATGCCGGCTGGTCCAGCGAGCCCGATGTGGGTTCGCTGCAGGTCGGCGATCATGACCCAGCGGTGCGCGGCTTCACGCTGCCTAACGCGGAGGTCACGCTGGACGGCGCCGTGGATCCTTACTTTCGAGGCTTCAGCAACATCGTGCTCAAGTTGGATTCCAACGGCGAAACAGGAGTCGAGCTCGAGGAAGCGTATTTGCTCACCACATCGCTTCCATGGAACTTGCAAATAAAAGCTGGACAGTTCTTCGCGGAGTTCGGGCGTCAGAATCCGCAGCATCCACACTCGTGGGCCTTCGTCGATCAGCCGCTGGCACTCAACCGCATGTTCGGACCTGACGGACTGCGCAGCCAGGGCGCACGCATTTCGTGGCTCCTCCCGACAAGGTGGTACGCCGAGGCAATGCTGGGTGTGTTCAACAGCGCCGGCGGCACCGCGTTCAGTTTCCGCTCCGATGAATCATCCGAGATTCACGGCGGTGTATCGGAGGAACGAGGGGTGAAGAGTGGTGGAGATCTCCTTTTGGTACCGCGTATCGCAACGTCGATGGATCTGACCGCGACGCAGGTCCTGCTGCTGGGTGCCTCGGCGGCGTTCGGACCTAACAACTCGGGGCCTAACGCCAAGACGCAAGTGTACGGCGCGGATGCCTATTGGAAATGGAAGTCGGCGACCGCGCATCAGGGTTTCCCCTTTGTCTCCTCGCAGAGCGAAGTCCTCTTTCGCCGTTATGACGCCGCCGAGCGTCAGTCGGCCGAGAACCCCGGGATAACGTTGCCGAGCGAGAGGCTGCGCGACAGCGGCGCTTACTCGGAGCTTTTGTGGGGTATCAAGCCGCGATGGGTGGCGGGTATTCGAGGAGACTACGCGGCCGGCGACGACGCATCGTTCGACGCTGTGCTACGAGCCGACCGTTACAGGATGTCACCGAACCTCACGTGGTATCCGACGGAATTCTCGAAGTTGCGTCTGCAGTACAACTATGACAATCGCAGCGGCATTGGCCGCGATCACTCGCTGTGGTTCCAGTTCGAGTTCCTGCTGGGAGCACACGCAGCACACAAATTCTAGAGAGAAGAGTCTCACATGAAGAATACGATTCTCCGGAGGGTTGCAGCTGCCCTGCTCATCGCAGCGTCAGGCGCGGCTCTGCCATTCGCCGCAAAGATCAGCGTCGTCGCGACCACGCCAGATCTCGCCGCGCTCGCCAAAGCGATTGGTGGTGACGCCGTGGACGTCAAAGCGCTCGCCAAGCCGACCGAAGATCCGCACTTCGTCGACGCCAAGCCGAGCCACATCGTGACGCTCAATCGCGCCGACGTGCTCATCGAGGGCGGCGCCGAACTGGAGCTTGGTTGGCTGCCGCCGCTGCTCGAGAGCGCGCGCAACGACAAGATCGCGGCCGGTGCGCCGGGACGCGTGGTCGCCGCGCAAGGCATTCGCATGATCGAGGTCCCCACAACGTTTGATCGCTCGAAAGGCGACGTGCATTCGTTAGGTAATCCGCACTTCCTCGTCGATCCGATAAACGTGAAAACCGTCGTGGCGCAGATGGCGGATCACTTCGCGCAGGTCGATCCGAAATCGGCGGAAATGTTCAAGGCCAATCTTCAGAAGTTCAACGCGACGCTCGACGCCAAATTCGCCGAGTGGCAGAAGCAGCTCGCGCCGTACAAGGGCGCGAAGATCGTGACGTACCACCGCGACTTCGTGTATTTCGCCAACCGCTTCGGTCTGGAAGTCCTCGAAACTCTCGAGCCCAAGCCCGGCATCGCGCCATCGCCGGCGCATCTGGCCAAAGTCATTAGCAAGATGCAAGCTGAGAAAGCGCGCGTGATCATCGTGCAGCCGTATCAGAACCGCAAAACAGCGGAGACCGTGGCGCGGCAGACGAATGCAGCGGTGCTGGACATCCCTGAGCAACCAGGCGCGACCAAGAACGTGAACGACTACTTCCAGATGATGGACTACATGGTGACGACGCTGGCCAACGCGTTAGGGGAAAAGCCATGATGCAAGTGGACGTCAATGTCGTCTGGCAGGTCATGAAATGGCCGCTCGCGGCATGTCTCGTCTTACCGCCACTGTTGGTGTACCTCGGTTTGCACGTCGTCAAGCGGGAAGTGATCTTCGTCGACTTGGCGCTGGCGCAGGTTGCCACGTTAGGCACCTGCGTCGCGCTGATCCTGGGTTACGACTTTCACGATCGCATCGCGTTCTGGATTTCCCTTGGCGTCACGTTCCTCGCGGCGGCGCTCTTCAGCTGGTCGCGCACGAGCAACAAACGGCACGTGCCTCAGGAGGCGATCATCGGCATCACGTTCGTGGTCGCTGCGGCGGGCGTGATCTTGCTGCTGAGCAGGGTGGCGGGTGGTAAAGAAGAGCTCGAGCATCTATTGACGGGCGACATCCTCAACGTCACGGCCGCGGAGGTCGGGCAGCGCGCCGGCATCTTCGCGGTGTTGGCGGCATTCTACGGCGTCTTCCATCACCGGTTTGCTTTGATCTCGACGGATCACGAGGCTGCTTCCGCGCAGGGCTGGAGCGTCAAGCTCTGGGACTTCCTGTTCTATGCGGCGTTCGCGCTCGTGGTCGTGAGCTTCGTTAGGGTGGCCGGCGTGCTACTTACGTTTGCCTATCTCATTGTGCCGGCGGTCTGCGCTGTCATGCTCACGCAAAAGTGGATGGGACGCTTGGTCATCGGCTGGGTGATCGCTGCTGTCGCGAGTCTGCTCGGCCTGTGGGCGTCGTATGAGATGGACCTGCCGACCGGCGCGGCGATCGTCTGCGCCTGCGGAGTACTGCTCATTCTCGTGAGCATATTCACTGTCGTACGCCAGCCGCAGGTATAGCGTCTAGCGCGTCGCCGGAGTCCAGAAGCCGCGCTGCACCAATCCATCGAATTGGCGCAGCCGGTCGATTCGATCCAGCGGGTTGCCATCGACCAGCAGCAAGTCCGCCGGCGCGCCTTGCTGCACGGTGCCGAGTCCGGCGATGCCGAGGAAACTGCCCGCGTCGATCGTCGCAGCACGCAACGCCTGATACGGCGTTAGGCCCGCCGCGACAAGCTCCGCCAGCTCGTCATGCAGGACCGCCCCCGGCTCCACGATATCGATCCCGGCATCCGAACCGGCCAGGAGCTTGGCACCGGCGCGGTGCAGCTCCAGCACGAAGGCGCGACGCTGCCTAACGATCACATCCCACTCGGCTGCCGAGTGTCGCTGCGCGAGCGCGCTGTAGATCGCCAACGTCGGGCAATTCCACACGCCGGCCCGTGCGCTGGCCTGCGCGAGGCTGCTGTACAGGGCGGGGTTCGCGTCGAGCCAGGCCCATGTCCCCATGCGCCCCGAGCGGCTGAAGCGCGTCTCGTATCCCGTGAGATGCTCTATCGAAATCTGGCCTAACGCTAATGCCTCCTCGATCGGCACCGCAAACGGAACGTGCCCAACCACTGGAATGCCCGCGGCGCGTGCCTCGGCCATGATTGCCTGATAGTTCTCGCGGCTGAGTCGTGTGTACACCTTGAGATAGCGCCAGCCGGCTTGCACCTGATCCCTCACAGCGGCGGGGACGTCACCAGTGCTCATCACAACCCGCGTCTCAGGCCACTGAACCGGTAGCCCGTCCAGCCCAGGACTCGCGGAGACGATGTGCGGACCGACGATCTCCCCGCGATCGATTCGAGTCGCCAAGGCCTGGAGTCCTTGCCAGCCCCACATGTTGCGAACGGTTGTGATCCCGAAGCGCACGTATTTGCCGACGTCCGCTGTGCGAACGTGCACGTGCATGTCGATCAGCGCGGGGAGCAAATAGCGTCCGCGGCCGCTGATCACAGTCGCGCCGGCTGGGTGAGCTATGCTGCGATCCCCAATCGCCGTAATGCGCCCGTCTGAGATGACGACAGTGCGCCCCGGGAGGATCGCATCGCTCGTCATCGCGACGACGTTCACGTCCTCGATAACAAGCGAAACCGCAGCGCTTGCTGGCGGATCCGGCGGCGCCTGCTCGGGCGACTGCGACTCCCCGCATCCCCCGGCGAGAACAACAGCCAGGGTCAGTTGGCGAAGGACAGCGCGCAGAGCGATCGTCGTGCTACTCATTTGTGTGCAACGGTGAGCACATCAGAAGCCGAAAGCAAGCAGCCGCAACACGTCTGTGCCAGCGTCGCATGTAGTTGCGGCGCGCGCCAGAGTGTGGCAACCAGAAAGTGCTCTAGCATGAGTTCACTTTCAGCCGCATCCGTATGAACCTTCGTCCGTGAAGCCAACTGTGCGCATCCACTTGGCGTAACCCAATCGATTGTCCGAGGAGCAGCGATGAAGTATTCGCGGCTGTGCTTATTAGCGGTTTTGCCATTGGCGTGCATCGCAGCGGCCGCGGTGCCTAACGCGCCAGTCCAGGATGTCCGCAGCGGCTTCGTGCTCGTCGCCAATCAGCAGTCTGCGAATGCATCGCTCATCGATTTGCGCACCGACAGCATGCAGCTCATCGATGTCGGGGAAGGACCGCACGAAGCGCAGATCTCACCCAGCGGCCGCGTAGGCGTCGTCACAGTGTATGGCACACAGACGCCGGGGAACCAACTCGCGGTGATCGACATCGCGTCGCGTCGTCTCGTGCGCACGATCTCGCTTGGCGCGTACACGCGCCCGCACGGCGTCGTCTTCATGCCGGGAGACGAATCTCGCGTCGTCGTCACGTCCGAAGCGACGCAGCTCATCGTCCTCGTCAACATCGCCGAAGGCAAGGTTGAGAACATCATCCCAACCCAGGCGACCGGCTCGCACATGGTCGGCGTGACAGCCGACGGTAAGCGTGCGTGGACTGCAAACGTCGGATCCGGCGGCGTCTCCGAAATGGATCTCGCTGCGACCAAACACGTGCGCGCGATCTCGGTCGCGCCGCGCGTCGAAGGGATCGCCGTCGTTCCCAACGGAAAGGAGGTCTGGGCTGGGAGCAACACGAACGGAACCGTGAGCATCATCGACGGCGCGACGGGCTCTATCGTCGAGACGCTAACGGGCTTTACGATGCCGTATCGGCTCGCGATTTCGGCCGATGGTCGCATCGCGATGATCTGCGACCCGCAGGCGAACAAGGTTCACGTCGCCGACGTCGCGCAGCACAAGGTCATCTGGAGTCTGGAAGGGCTCGGCTCCCCGCGCGGAGTTACGATCGCACCCGATGGCAAGACGGCATTTGTGACGCTGAACAGCGATCGCACGGTTGCCGTCGTCGACCTAACGACGCGAACGATCCTGCGGAAAATCGGTGTCGGCGCGTCGCCCGATGGTGTAGGATTCGGGCCAGCCTTCTAGAGACTAGAGACGATGAAGTTGACGCGCCTGGTGGGCTTGGCGCTCGCTGCCGGCACGCCCGCCCTGGGTACAGCGCAGACTATTCCGTTCAGCCAGCGCGCCTCCGTCGCTCAGAGCGTCGGCTTCACCGAGATCAGCGTGCACTACGGGCGTCCGGTCGCGCGCGGCCGCGTGCTCTTCGGTGATTCGGCGCTCGTTAGGTGGGACCGCATTTGGAACCCCGGCGCCGATTCCGCTACGCGCATTTCCTTCGACCGTGACGTGCAGATCGAGGGACGAGATCTCAAGGCCGGCGAGTACACGATCTGGCTGCTGCCGCGAGCCAGCGCACCCTGGACGCTCATTCTGAGCCGCGCCGCGCACGTCTTCCATACGCCCTATCCCGGCGAGGAACAGGATGCGCTGCGCGTCGACATCACGCCGGAGCGCGGCGCGCACATGGAGACGCTGGCGGTTTATTTCCCCGTCGTCATGCGCGACGAAGCGCTGCTGCGCATTCACTGGGGCGAGATGATCGCCCCAGTGAAAATCAAAGCCCCGTATCGACCACCCAGCTGATCGCGCGTTAGGCAGCTCTGACTTGGTGGGAGCGTGTCGCAATGACCTCCGCGATGTGCGCCGCGTCGCGGCCCACACCGTGGATCATCGTGGATGACATCGCGTAGAGGAAATGCAGGCCGACGAAGTACAGCCCCGGCTCGTTGTTCACGACGCCGCGATACTGCTGCGGCAACCCGTGGTCGTCGAACACCGGCAGATCGATCCACGAGAAAGCCGGCTTGAAGCCGGTGCACCAAACCACGTTAGGCACGTCCAGCACCTGCCCGTTTTCTAGCAGCGGCTTACCGTCGCGCACGCCCACGACCTTCGGCGCCCGCTCGACGCCCAGCGCCGCGAGATGCTTCGACTTGACCCGAATGAGCGGACCGCCGATGTGCAGCACCTTCGGTCGTAGCTTGCGGCCTAACGGTGTGTCCGTCGTCAGGACGCGATGGAAGACGAACCGCAGCACGAGCCGCGAGAGGAACAGTCGCCCCGGCAACCCGCCGATGCTGAACGGTATCTGTCCCACATCGCGGCCCGACATCCAGATCTTGTGCTCACTCGCGAGATCGCGAGCGATCTCCGCACCGGAGTTCCCACCGCCGGCGATGAGTACGTCGCCCTTTTGTAGCTGCCCTGGATTGCGATAATCGCAGGAATGCAGCTGGACGATGCCAGGATCGAGCTCACGTGCGAACGCCGGCAAATAAGGCTCTTGATACTTGGACATCGCGATGACGACGTGTTCCGCCTTGAACTGCCGATCGCCCGCCGTCACGACGTATAGTCCACCGCGCCGCGTGACGTTCTCCACGCGCACACCACTCCGGACGGGCAAGCGGAAATGCTTGGCGTACAATTCCAGATAGTCACCCATCTGGTCCTTCGTGGGGAACTCGTTAGGTGACGCCGGAAATGGCAACCCGTTCAGGCCGTCGAAGCGCGCCGGCGTAAAGAGCCTCAGCGAATCCCAGCGCATCCGCCACGAATCGCCGATGCGCTCATTGGCATCGAGAATGACGAAGGGCCGCCCCAACTTCGCCAGGTGATAACCCACTGAGAGGCCGGCCTGGCCCCCTCCGATGACGATCGTTTCAACTCGTTCAATCTGCCGCGCGCTGCACATCGGTCTCTCCCGTCGTGTTTGCAGCCGCATTGTAGCGGCGCACGGGGCCGGGCCGCATCGGACGAAAAGCCCAATCTCGCGCGCTAGGTCGTGTGGGTAATTCTATGTAGACGGCTAGGCGAGTTTGTGCTTGTAGGCGTAGGCGGTGGCTGCCGCTCGCGTTGAAAGCCCAAGCTTCATGAAGATGTTGCTGACGTGACGCGCGATTGTTTTCTCGCTAATGCCAAGCTCGTCAGCGATCGATCTGTTGGTCTTTCCGACGGCCACTAGGCGGAGCACCTCGACCTCACGCCCGGTCAGACCTCCCTCAGGCTTCGCTCCCGGCTTCTCGCGGAGCTTCGCCACGCGCCCCATGTCGGGCGCGGCACCAAGCGTCTCGAACACGCGCTGCGCCGCACTGAGCTCCATCTCTGCTGTCTCCTCGTCCCCCTCCGCTCGGCAGGCAAGCCCGATGAGCACTGCAGCACGGGCGCCTTCGTAGGGCGCTGCCAGGTCTCTCCATGCCTCAGTTGCGCGCCGCAGCGCAGAGATGGCGTCTCGTGTGTTCCCATCGGCAAGGAGCACCGCTCCCTGTGCCTGCGCCGCGACGGCGCCCAAATACGGAGACTGCAGATCCGTCGCGAGGCTGGACAGTTGGGTCGCGCCACTCCGTGCGGCCTCGACGTCACCTGCCTCGAGCATGATGTCCACAAATGCGCCAAGCATGCGCGGGCGCGTCTCTTCCGTCGCTTCATCGACAACGCGCCGGATCGACGACTTCGCCGCATCGATCTGTCCCTGCGCCAATCGCAATCGCGCCTGTCCTGGCTGCGGTTTGCGTCCCCATTCGCTCGCTTGACGGTAAGCGTCTTCGGCTTTGTCAAACTCCCCGCGCAATCGATGCAGCTCGCCAACGGTGTAGAACGCGAAACCGACCGCGCGCTCGCCGCGCCCGACTAAAGTGTCACGCGCGCGCTGCGCCTCGACCATCGCGTCCTGCCAGGCGCCACGTAGCTGCATGATCTCGGCCCGCCTAACGAGACACTGCCCGCGATACGGGACCATGTCTGGGTGCGACTCGCACCAGTGGCTGAGCGCACCTGTCCACTCCTGCGCCCGACGCAGATCGAAGATTTGACTGCATGTCTCGATGACGGCGCAGTAAATGAGCCCCGAAAAGGTCGGCGCCACGTCCCCGGCGGTCACCGCAACCATCACTTCGTCGAACAACGATACCCCTTCCGCGCTTTGGCCAAGCTTGATCAGGGCTTGTCCCTGGCACATGCGCGCTATCGTCACGAGATCCTTGTCGTGGTAACGCGCTCCGATCTGTCCAATTTCAATAAATGTCTTCAGGGCCCCCGCCGGATCGCCGGAAAACATCGTTTGCACGGCTGGCGGCAGCATCATGTACCCGTGCTCGACGCAGTCTTGGCAGTCGTCAAGCAGCCGGCGTCCACGCGAGACCCATCCGCTGGATCGCGCGTGTTCTCCGATACCCTGCAAAGCAAAGGCAAGCCAGAAGGCAGCACGCACGGCTCGTGTTGTCTGACCGTGATTCAAAAACTCGTTATGCACGCGGACCAGCAAATCCAGGCCTTCGGCGTCCTTGCCAACCAGATACGCCGCTGCCGCGAGTCGCTCGAGGTCCTCCGCCTGCAGCGGCTCCGCGCTATCAGCCGCTGATAGCTGCGTGTATGCCTCCGCCCATTTCTGGCGTTCAAATGCCGCTCGGCCCTGATCTAGCGTCGCTGCCATGGTCATTCGCTGTGCGCAACAATGTAGGCACCTTGCACGGCCCCGCTAACTTTCGCCCGTCGCGTCATGCGGAGGGAAGCCGTGAGATGGCACGAAACAGCGCGTGAGCCCGCTGTCGTTCGGCGAGCGGCCAGCGTAGCAGCTGTCGTCGGCCCTATCCTGATCGCGATCAACCACGGCCCGGCGATCCTGCGTGGTGACGTCACGGTGCAGCGTGTCTTACAGATGCTGCTGACGGTGTTCGTACCGTACGCGGTCTCTACTTATTCCAGTGTCGGCGCGATTCACGCGCGCCAGGCGCGCGATGCCAGCGACCGTCGCCCTGGCGAGAAAGCCTAACGTCGATCGTTGGCTCGCAGCGAAACGCTAAGCGGCTTTGCGGTAACTCCTATCGCACTGTCCAGTGAAGACCCGTCGTCAGTGCGACGTAGCGCCACGAAGGCGCGGCGGCAACGCCGAGCGGTGCAAACGGCGCGTCGTAGGCTTCGAGCTCGACCCACAATGAGCGTCCGGGGCTCAACGCGAGAGACGAATACGTCCACGCGCGGAACGCAGCCTTCCAACGACCAACGCTCTCGCCTTGAAGTGCGGTGCGCTGCATCCCTGCACCTAGGTCGGCAGTAATGGACAAAGGACCGTCTCCTCCCAAGTCCAAGTACGCTGTTCCTTCCATCGTCTCTGCTACACGCGGAGCGAAGTACCCGGCGGACGATTCGCGAGCGTACGTCACGGCTTGATACCGCGCCGATACCTCGCTGCCTGCACCCAGCGGAAGCACAAGGGCCCCTGCTCCATCCAGGCGGCGGTTCGCGCGTTCAGCAGGCGCAGTCATCGCACCGCCGCTTCCTAAACCAGGCGGGGTTATCGGACCGCCTCTCCCTAACCCGCGGCTCGTGCTGTCACCCGTGCCGGTTATCACTCCGGCTTTCCCTGAACCGCGGAGTCGCAGCGCGCCCACGGGTAATTCCAGCGTCGCGCGGATGTCGCTGCGCGCGACGTGGTTCTCAACGAGCAGGGGCGCCGAGCCGAGTGCCAGATGCTGGGCCCGCAACTCCAGCGCTGGTTCGTTAGGCAGACGCCGCCAGCGCAGTCGTACGTCGGCGCGTGGTTCTGTCCACGTGGCTTGTGTCATGGCGCTGCTAAAGGCAACGAAACCGCCCTCAGCGCTGAACCGCACATCTGCTGTTGGTCTGCTCTGCAACGCGAGCGTCGCCTCGTTGAAGGGGATCGACTCCAAGCCGTCACGCACGCTGCCGCGCGCGAAGCCACCGCCGAGGCGCGTGCCGTCGGCCACCATGACATCGGCGCTCAGGCCGGCTCGAACCGTCGAGTTTCCGTCGGAATCGTGTTGATATCCGACGATAGGCTGAAATGCGGTCGCCGACTGACTGCGGGCAAGTCGCAGTCGCGCGTCCACACCGCGAGCGGCGCCGGCCTCGCGCGCGTTCTCGAACGAAAGCGCGGCGGCACGTGGGCGGCCGGATCGCAGCTGTTCGCGTCCGAATTGGTCCCACGCCTCGCCATCGGCGGGGTGGGAGCGCGTCCACGTCGAGAGCGTCTGCTGGGCGTCCATGGAACGACCGGCGCGGCTCTGGATGCGGGCACGCCCGATTGCGACGTCTCGCTCGTTAGGCGCCAGCTCGTGCGCTCGGTCATAAGACGCGAGTGCCGCGTCCACTTTGCCGGATCGCGCCAGTTGGTCCCCCAGCGCCATGTGGCCCCAAGGATCGCTCGGCTCGAGTGACACGTAGCGCGCGTAATAGGGAATCGCTTTTGCGGGCGAAGACTGCAGTTGCGCGAGCCTGAAACTCGCGCGTGACTGTTCCGGATCGGCCTTGAGAACCTGCTCGTATAGACGTCGTGCCAGAGAGCGGTCTTCTGCGGCGAACGCCGAGTCGGCCCGCGCCAGCAGGCTGGATTGCGCCTGGGCAGCGGTCGCGACGACCGTGCCCGCCGTCATCAGCGCGCGCCTAACGTGGGTCCAGCAGCGCGTGCTGCGGATCATCGTCGGCTCCAAGCGAGTTTGGCTTGCTGCCAGAGGCGCGCCAGCTCCACGCCGAGCATGACGATGCCGAGCGTCGCCACGCCGATGACAATGGCTGCGACGCGGATCGCGTTCCGCACATGGGCGTTCCCGTTCACGAGCGACGTGAGGCGCGAGAGTCCACGCAGGTCAGGAGTAACCAGCACGCCTACCAGCCATCCAGCGCTCCAGACGCCGAGCGCGATTCCCGCGGCCAGCAGAGCCAGCAGCACAACGTCGCTCGAGCTGCTCGTGACTTGTTGCCGGCGCACGCGGCGCCATGCGTGACGCAGCGACAGAACCAGCGAGCTGCAAACGTAAAAGAGTCCGCCGATGCCGGTGCCTGGGATACCTGGCGTCATCCTAGTGCCCCTTCTCGTACGTATTGAAGGAGCGCCTAACGAGAAGCTCCAAGAATGCTGCGCGCAGGAAGAACAGCGCGTTCACAGTTCGCAGCACGAAGAACGCCGGAAGGGATGCGATGGCGCGGCGCAATTCGCCCCGCTGCGCGGCGCCGACGAGTACCGGTACCGCGATCGCGGGGACGTCGATCACGTAGCCTAACAACGGAATCGGCGTCCGCAGTACGATGGCTACGATCGGCAGCGCCACGAGATACACGATGGCCGCAACGATTGCGTCCCAAAACGAAACAGCCACGGCGTGGCGCAGAAAGGGCACCTGGAGCAAGCCGCGCCAGTGCAGCTTGACGTTTTGCACGAAGCCGTGCGACCAGCGACGCAACTGCTTGCTCAAAAAGCCGAAATCGTGCGGCTCGATCGGATAGCACACTGCCTCGGGTACGAAGCGCACCTTGCGACGCGCCTGATGCAGCGTCCACGTGAGATCCATGTCCTCAGCCAGCGTGCGCGTGGACCAACCGCCGACTGCGCGCAATTCGTTCGTGCGGTACATCGAGAAGCAGCCCGATGAGATGAGCGGAGCGCCAAACGCATCCTGAATTCGTTTGTAGAACGTGAACGCGAACAGGTATTCCACGTATCGCCCTCGTTCCCAAACGCTGCGTACGTGGCGAGGGAGCACTGTGCCGCAAGCCGCGGCGACGTCGGGATCGTTGAAATGCGCGAACAGAAGTTGGATCGCATCTGGTGCGAGCGTGGTGTCCGCGTCGATGGCGATGACAAAGGGAGTGTCGACGAGATCGAGAGCAAACGTCTGCGCGCCCGCTTTGGACCCGGTGTTGCGCGGAGGACGCACAACTCGCGCGCCAAGCGATTCCGCGACTGACGCCGTTTCATCGGTGCTGCAATCGTCGACGACGATGACCTCCTGCGGCGGCGCGGTCTGCGTCCAGAGAGAAACGAGCGTGTCGGCAAGAGACTGCTCTTCATTGTAGGCCGGCACGATCACCGTCACCGGGATCGTTTTCGCTAGCGCATCTCTGAACGGACCGATGCTGTTCGCTGGACGATAGGCACGTCCCGACTGCGAATCATTTCTGACTGGGTCTGTTACTGACACAGGCACTGGAGTAAGTGGTCAATAGGCCGTCCGATGACGGCCGGTCACTATTGGACGACAAATGGGGCAGCGCGCTACCTGACCCGATTCGACATGTCCTTCAGAGTGACAGTGTGTGTTGTGGGTGTGCACGTGTGATCAGTATCACAGCGCGAAATGAGCGTGAGCGCTTCCTGGACCACATTTCGCCCATATTTCACCGGCGGCACGATTGACAAGCTTCGAAGGCATGAGCGCGGGCAGCGCCCCTGCACCGGTGACGCCTAACGCTGATAGTTGACGCACGATGACGCGACTGACCACTCGCCTTATTGCACTCACAGCGTGCTTCGCCTGTGGCTCGGGCGGGGGTGAGAGCAGCGGTCCACCGCCACCTCCGCCGCCGGCCGCCGTAGCGAGCGTCGACGTTCAGCCGACGAGCGGCACGATCGATCCCGGCCAGACGCTGCAGCTGACAGCCACTCCGCGCGATGCCGCCGGAACCGCGCTTACACGGACAGTCAGCTGGAGCACGAGCGCTGCAACAGTGGCGACGGTCTCGAGCACGGGTTTAGTGACAGCGCTGACCGCGGGTTCGGCGACGATCACGGCAACGAGCGAGACTCGCTCGGGCACCTCGGCGATAACCGTCCCACCGTTCCTTGCGACCGCATGCACAGGCGGGAATCCCGTCGTCGCACTGGTGGTCGATCGTCGCTTGAGCACGAGCGTGCTCACAGCGATGGCGCGTTTCGAGTCGGACCTGTGCGCAGACGGATACACCGTGCTTCGCACGCGTCAGCCTTTCGCCAGTCCAGTGGAGCTCAAGACCGAGCTCAAAAACCTGTTCGCGCAGACGAATGGCCGCCTAACGGGCGCGATACTCATCGGTGAGCAGCCGCGCGCCTATCAATACGTGACGCTCGTCTCGACGAATCCGAACATTCCGAGCTCGAACGAGGAGACGATCTCCTACCAGTTCTATGCAGATCTCGATGGGACCTTTTCTGCCTCAACCAGCTACCAATCGCCGGGCGGCAAGCAGTACTCCTACGATCAGCACACCGGGAACACTGCGTGGGAAATCTGGATCGGAGTGCTCCCGATGTACCAGGGAGATCTCGCCAGAACGGAGCAGGCACTCGTTAGGTACTTACAGAAAAATCACGACTACCGCACAGGAGTGAATGCGCTGCCGCGAGCCTTCGTCCAAGTGTCGGAGCACGCGACCGCCGCCACGCAGACCGAGTACAACAACGTTCTAGCGTCATTCCGCACTGGCCAATACGCGTGGCAGCCGTTCAGCACAGCGGCCAGCACGCGCATCTATTTCAATAGCCCGCCGGCGTCGCTCACCGTCGATCAGGGTTATGCAGCATTGAGCCGCGGCGACGGCGACTTCTTCGTCGGCGAAGCGCACGGCTCGTATCTCGGACACGGGAAGCTCTCGATCACCTGGGCAGAGTCGAACCCGGTTCGCACGGCATTTTTCTGGAGCGATGGTTGCGCCGTCGCGAACCTCGACCAGCCGTCGAACTTTCTGAGCTCTATTCTCTATGCGACTGGAAGCACAGTCGTGGCGGCAAAAGGAACGACGAACAATTCCGGCGGCCTCGGCACGAACCAGGATGGCTTCTACGGCCGCAACGTCGCGACGCACATGAGCAGCGGTCTCAGTTTCGGCGCCGCCGTCGTGAAGCACGTGAACGTCCCGCTCATCTCGCCCTGGTTAGGCTCGCGCGAATTCCACTTCGCGACGGCGGTGATACTCGGTGATCCGACGCTGAAATTACGTTAGGCAGGGTCACTGCCCCCGTTATGCCCCTTACGGCATCCGCGTCCACTCCTTCAGGCGATCCCACTCTTTTCGGCGACCCACATG
>CBQVAZ010000036.1:0-14064 GCA_967720205.1 uncultured Gemmatimonadaceae bacterium
TCGTGGCGTCGGGGCTCATTGTCGGCGAGAGCCTCTGGGGCGTGCTCAACGCAGGGCTGATCGTGGGCTTCAACACTGACGCGCCGATCGGGCTCGTGCCTGCCGACTTTGCGCCTGCGCGCTGGCTCGGTCTCTTCGGTTTCGTTGGCGTGATCGTGTGGCTGTACGGGTGGATGCTGCGTCGCTCACGAGCCGTTCGATAGCGCTCTCGCTCGCGCGACTCACGCGGTGCCGCGCCGCTTCCTTGACGTGGTTTTGTTTGGCCTCCGCGCTAGTGTCGCACGATCGTCGACCGGGAAGAAGATGGTGCTAAGTAGGTACGCCCTCCGTCCTGTGGCCGGCGGGTTCGCCATGTGCGCAGCCAGAGCACCACCGATTTCGCGAATGAGTGAAGCGATCTCGCCCTGCGTTAGCCAGACTGTGCCCTGGCGGTAGCCCACCAAGTCGTCGAACGGGTTTGCGTCTTTCCGCCCGATGTAAGCGTTGAACTCGGCGATCAGAGCTGCCATCGCGCCGCCGAAGGCGCGACGATGGTCCTCGCGCGACATCTCCTTGCCCACTTCGGCGCCGACCCGCGCGCGCTCTTCACGCAGGCGGTAGCGACGCTCAACCGCCCCACGCACCTGCTGCTCCCCGTCGACCTCGAGGATGCCGCCGTTCATCAACATCCCGACGTGCCGGTACACCGTCGCCTGTGAGACTCCGGTCAGGCGCGAACACAGCTCGCCCGTGGTGAGCGTCCTTCCGTGCGACAGGGCATTCACGATGCGCAACCGCACGGGGTGCAGCAGCAGGTCGAGGGCGGTCATGGACATACGGTGACTCCGTGACTATTCTCAATATTGAGAATGTAGCCCGTGCTTGGGCTCCGTGCCACCCCCCACACTAGCAGGAACTCGCCATGTGTCCCTCGCCCACTATCACTCGCGTCGCGCAAGCCCCCGCGGCGCCGCCACCGTTAGGCAGCCGCTACGACGTCGCGGGCCGGCGGCTCGCCCTCCACCAGTCCGGCAGTGGCGCGCCGGCCGTCGTGTTCATCCCCGGCGCAGGCATGGTGGGCCTCGACCTCCTCAACGTGCAGGAGCTGGCCGCTGCGCACACAACCAGCATCGTGTATGATCGCGCGGGCACCGGCTGGAGTGACGCCATTGACCTGCCGCGCACCGCCGCCGCGGTCACCGACGAGTTGCGCGAGCTACTGCGCGCGGCCAACGTACCCGCACCGTACCTCCTTGTCGGGCACTCGTTAGGTGGCGCCTATGCGCGACAC
Source organism: uncultured Gemmatimonadaceae bacterium (assembly GCA_967720205.1). GTDB lineage: Bacteria > Gemmatimonadota > Gemmatimonadetes > Gemmatimonadales > Gemmatimonadaceae > DASYRX01. Next base: position 1,271 of record CBQVAZ010000036.1, read on the forward strand.
TACGCGCAGCGCTTTCCGTCAGAGGTGGCCGGCTTGCTCCTGATGGACCCGGCCCACGAGGACCTCAATGCCCACATGCCCCGCCAGGTGCAAGAAGCCGCAGAGCAGATGAAGGGACAGACGTGGGACGAGCCACCGGCGGCCATGCTCGACCTGTTCCGCGACCTGTTGCCACGAAAGTTTGCTCAATGGCCCGATGCGATCCGCGAGGCCCTTGTCGCGTACCACCTCGAACAGTGGCGTACGGGGATCTTCGAAGCGAGCAACGCGGACGATGTGGTCTATCCGGAGCTCCGAAGCGCCGGGCCTACCCCCGACGTGCCGATTGTAGTCCTCGGCGCTATGGGGATCGACGCGAGCATGACACTCCTCACGCCGGAGGGTATCCAGCGCGAGGTGAACGAGGGCAAGCGTACGATCAACATGCGTCTTGCGGCCTCCGTGCCGCGTGGCGAATACCGTGAGCTCGCGGACGCGAGTCACGCGTGGATGCACATCGAGCGGCCGGACGCGGTGTTGCAGGCAATCACAGACCTGTTCGGCCGGGTGGGACGATAGTGGCCGCGATGCGATAGCGAGGTGAAGGCGATAACGTTAGGCAGCGTGAGACCGTTTCTCCGCGTCCTCACTGGCGCGCTGGTGGTAATAGCCGCCGGCGCGGCAGCGTGGATCATCAGTCTTCCGAACATGGCCGAGTGCCGAGCGTCGGGACGCGTCGTCGACCCCACGGAACGGCACTGCGAGTCGGGCGGGCCTGCGACGTATCAACAGCTGCAGGAGCACGCGACGATGCATGCCGCGCAGGTTGTCATTTACGCTTTAGTTGTTGCGGCAGGCGTTTACGTGATTTACCGCATCGGCCGACGTTTGTTGGCCGCGCGGCGAGCTGCCTAACCGTCCAATAGATTGTTGAAGGACACTTACTGAAGGACGAGGACACACTGATGAAGCCTTTTCCATCGCTCGTTAGGCTCTCGCTGTTGGGCGTCACGCTGGCATCCCTCGCCAATGCGCAGCGCGCCAACAAGGCGGCGACTCAGGCAGCGATCGACTCCGTCGTCGCCTCGTTCCTCAAGGACGGGAGAGCCGCGGGCATGTCGGTCGGCATCGTGCGTGGAAACGACACGCTCGTGCTCAAAGGATACGGCAAGGCCGATCTCGAGCTGGACGTTCCGACGCCGCCGCGCGCCGTTTACGAAATCGGATCTGTCACCAAGCAGTTCACAGCCTCGGGCGTACTGCTACTGGCCGACGAGGGGAAGCTGTCGTTAGACGATGACCTAACGAAATACCTCCCAGATTATCCGACGGCCGGCAACAAGATTCCGATCCGACGTTTGCTCGATCACACGTCAGGCATCAAAGGGTACACGGAGCTCCCCAAGTTCGGCACGATCATGACGCGCAAGCTTCCCAAGGACTCGCTTGTCGCGCTCTTCAAAGACGTGCCGTTCGATTTCCCTACAGGCACCGGGATGGTCTACAACAACTCGGCGTACTTCCTCGCCGGCATGATCATCGAGAAGGTCGCGGGAATGCCGTACAGTGACTTCGTCGCCAAGCGCTTCTTCGAGCCGCTCGGGATGAAGGATTCGCATTACTGCAACGAGCGCAAGATCGTGAAGAACCGAGCGCACGGGTACGACATGGGGCCCGGCGGTCAGCTCATGCTCAAGGGATATCTGGATCACACGTATCCATACGCGGCCGGCTCGTTATGCAGCACGGCGTGGGACCTCGTGACCTGGCTTCAGGCGTTGCATAGCGGCCGTGTGCTGCCGGAGAAGGCGTATCGCCAGCTCATCACGCCCGACACGCTGAACGACGGCACGCGGCTGCGATACGCGAAAGGTGTGGCGCTCAGTACGGTGGCCGGCCATCCGGCGATCGAGCACGGCGGCGGCATCAACGGTTTCGTCACGGCATCCGCGTGGCTCCCGGAAGAGAAGATGGCCGTGGCGGTGTTGATCAACACGGCGGGACCTGTCTCAGCGGATTCGGTGGCCGCCTCCCTGGTAGAAGTCGTGTTGGGTCGTCGCAGCGACGTTCGGGCCGCGAGCGCATCCGACGTAGCGGCGTACGCCGGCACGTATCAGGGCGCGGGCCGTGGCGCAGCGCTCACTCTCACGTTCACGGCGGACAGCGGATACTTGACCGTTAAGCCACAGGGAAATCAGCCAGCCGCGCGCCTAACGTCGCTCGGCAACGATGCGTTTGGGCGCGGGCGCGAGCGATTCTACTTCAAGCGCGACGGAGCCATGGTCGTCAGCGTGCGCGTCGATCGCGTGTATCAGAACACAGTTCTTACGCGAAGACCGTGAGATCAAGAGCATTGAACCGCAGAGAACGCAGAGAACACGGAGCCCTTCCCTTCCCCGCATTGTCTTAAGCCACCCAGCCACCCAAAACTGATCGGACGCTCGGCCGCGAAGCACGAGACCGAAGACGCGGTTATTCTCTCTGAGGGTGGTGGGCGGCTCTGCGTTCTCTGCGTTCTCTGCGGTTTAAGGCAGTTATCGAGCCTTACCTAACGAGGAGTCTCGAAAGACGGTACGGCCGTCGAGCAGCGTGAGCAGCACGCGTGCCTTGGCGATGCGGTGCGGCGCAAGCGCGAACAAGTCGTCGGAGACGACGATCACGTCGGCCGCCTTACCGACTGTCAACGTTCCGGTGAGCGAATCGTGATCGCTGGCGATCGCGCCGCCGAGTGTATAAGCGCGGATCATCGTGGCGAGATCGACGCGCTCGTCAGGCAGCCAGGCCTTTCCTGTCGAATCTGTGAGCCCAAGACGCGTGACGGCCACCTGCATCGCCTCGAGCGGATTCATCGACGACACGGACCAATCGCTCCCCGCGGCCAGCATGGCTCCGCTCTTCGCCACGCGGGCGATCGGGTACATGTTGCGACTGCGCTCGGGCCCGAGGCGCGGCTCCGTCAGGTCGGTGATGTAGGTGTCAGCGTACGCCCACAACGGCTGGAAGCTGGCGACGACGCCTAACGCGGCGAAGCGAGGGATGTCCGCGGGGTCGAAGAGCTGGATGTGCGCGATGATCGGTTTCGGTCCGCCAGCGTTGTCTTTGGCGCGCTGCAGCTCGAAGCCGTCCAGCGCGACGCGAATGGCGCGGTCACCGATCGCATGCACGTGCACCTTGAAGCCCGCGGAGTCGAGCTTGTGAACGAGTGTGTTGAACTTGGCCGGGGACAGATTCAGCTCGCCGCGATAGCCCGCGCGATCTGTGTATGGCGCCAGAAGCGCCGCCGTTCCTGCCTCGATTACGCCGTCCATGAAGATCTTGGCGGCCACGGGTTGCACCTTGCCGCGAGTCGTGCGCTGACGCAACGCAGTCAGGCGAACGATCTCACTGTCCTGATCGGCCTTCGTGTTCACAAGCAAGGAGACGATCGATCGTGCGGTGAGCCGCCCTAACGAGTCGGCGTGAGCGTAGGCGAGCGCGATCGGTTCCGTGGCGCTCGCTTCGTGCAGGGTCGTGATCCCGAGCTGCGCCGCCATCGCGAGGGCGCGCTCCAGGCCGGCCAGATAGTCGTCCGCCGTGCGCTCCGGCATCTTGCTCGATACGAGGCCCATCGCCGACTCGCGCAGCGTCCCGGCCGGCTCGCCATCGGCGCTGCGTTCGATGCGGCCGTTGGCGGGATCGCGCGTTGCTCGCGTTAGGCCGCCGAGTGCCAGCGCGCGCGAGTTCACCCAGGCCGAATGACCGTCCGCGGATGAGAGATAGGCGGGGCGATCCGGGACCAGCGAGTCCAGCATCTGCCGCGTCGGATTGCCGGCGGGGAAGATCGGCAACTGAAAGCCACCGCCACGCACCCAATCGCTCGCGGCGCCGCGTGTATTGCACTCGCGCACGATGCGTCGCACGTCGTCGAGCGACTGAGCGGGATTCAGGTCGCACTCGCCGAGCTCCATGCCGCCCGTGACTGGATGAACGTGCGTGTCGTGGAAGCCCGGTAGCACCATGCGACCGGCGAGGTCCAGGACCTCGGTGCGGCGGCCGATGAAGGCGCGCACGCTGTCGTCGGAGCCGACGAACGCGATGCGGCCGTCAGTGATGGCGATGGCTTGGGCGCGCGGGTTGGCGCTGTCCACCGTGTATACAAGAGTGTGGCGGAAGACCAGATCAGCCGGATGCGAACGTTCCTTAGTGCAACCCAGCGCAAGAAGCGCAACCAGCTGTTTCACGCCGATTAAGAGCGTCGACTTCGTCATGTGTTAAGAAGCAGAAGCGTCAAAGGGTGCCCTTCGCGTAAGCGTTAAGGTCGTCAACCGCGTTAAAGAGTACAGTCGGTCGTTGATGCTACTTGAAGCGCGTTAGGCACGGCTGCGCACTTCTTACCGCCGTTGACGATCTTAACGCTCGCGCATACGTCCTGTTTAACGTACTTGCATCTTAACTCATGACGCTGTCGACGCTCTTTTTGGAACTAGCCGCCTGATCGCAGCTATCCCGAGCACCGGGCCTATTGTCAGCATCAGAAACGCCCATCGCCATCCCACCAGCGCTTCGGCGCGAGGAATGAGCTGCATCGGCAGCATCGTGAGCAAGAATCCTAACGAGACCTGCAGCGTCAACGCCGTACCTACCGCATGCGACGGCACGCTCTCGGTCACCAGCACGGAGAACTGCGCGCTGTCCGCGACGACGAAGAACCCCCAGGCCAGCGCGACGCCGACCATGATCGCCGAGGGCCCGTCGAACGTGAGCCCGATGATCGCAGCGCACGTGCCGCTCGCCGCCATCGCCAGGGTGACGACCCACTCGCGCCCCTTCTTGTCGCCATAAATCCCGCCCCACACACAGCCGAGTCCTCCGATGGCGATCGCGCTGAAGGCCAGCACGCCCGCGGCCGTGCCGGCGCCGGCGCCTAACGCTGCTGCGAGAAACACCGGAAGCCACGTCCAGCAGGCGTACAGCTCCCACATGTGCCCCAAGTACCCTCCGGTCGCCAGGCGCCAGCGACGCTGCCTAACCACCGTGTTGACGAGATTCCAGGAGAACGGGCGCGGCGCAAATGGGTACGGGCCGTCGCGATAGCTGAGCGCGACCAGCAACGCCGCCACCAGCGCGCCGAGCGACGTCGTCCCGACCACACTGCCGACGCTCGCGCCGCGCAACGCCTTCACCAGATACGGCGTCGCCTTCCCCACCGTGAGCGCTCCCACAACGGTTCCTACCGCCAATCCGCGCGCCGATCGGAACCACGTCGAGATCATTTTCATCGCGGGCGGATACACCCCCGCCAGCGCAAATCCCACGAAGAAGCGCGACACGAGCCCCGCGCCGTATCCGGGCGCAACGAGCAGCGCGGCGTTCGCCAATGACCCGATGATCGCCGACACCGCGAACAGCGCGCGTGCCGGTACGACGTCCGCGAGGTTGAGCACCGCCGACGTCGCGGTGCCGGCGACAAAGCCGAGCTGGACAATCGTCGTGAGCCACGCCGTCTGCGCCGGCGACAAGAACCATTGCGTCGCCAATTGCGACGAGACCGCGCTCGCCGAAAACCACAGCGCCATGCCTAACAACTCGGCGACGGCGAGCAGCGCGAGCATCCGCCACCGGTCGGGCGCGGAATCCTGTTCTGCGGCTGGAGCCGGAGCGGCGGCGCGTGCGGTTACGCTAGTCATGCGGAGGGCTGTACATTATCGCCCCCGTCACGACCGGGCGATAACAACTGGCCGCACAACCTATGCAGATACTTCGTCGATCGTTCCTCGCCGCGCTCATTCTCCTCGCTCCGTCGCTCGCACAAACGCAGCGCGCGCCAGCTGACCTCATCGTCACCAACGCACGCATCTACACCGTCGACCCGAGCCGCCCCTTCGTCGAAGCGATGGTCGTGGCCAACGGGCGCGTCGTCTTTACGGGCCCTGTGCGCGCCGCGATGACATATCGCGGCAGCAGCACGCGCGTACTCGACGCCGAAGGGCAGACCATCATCCCTGGTATGATCGACGCGCACGTGCACCTGCTCGGGTTAGGCACCGCGCTGCGCACGGTCGATCTCGTGGGCACGACGTCGTATGATCAGATCATTCAGCGCGTCGCCGCACGCGCGAAGGAAGTTCCAGCCAGCACGTGGATCACGGGCCGCGGCTGGGACCAGAACGACTGGGGCGATACGCGCTTTCCGTCACACGACGCGCTTTCGCGCGCCGTCCCCAATCATCCCGTTTACCTAACGCGCATCGACGGCCACGCGGCGCTAGTCAACACCGCCGCCATGAAAGCCGCCGGCCTTACGGCCGCGGCGCAGGACCCGACGGGCGGACGCATCGTCCGCGGCACGGACAACGAACCGAGCGGTGTGCTCGTGGATCGCGCCATGGGGCTTGTCGGTCGCGCCATTCCAGCGGCGTCGAAGGAGGACACCCGCGCCGCGACGCTGGCCGCGATCCGCGAGACGAACAAATGGGGCCTAACGGGCGTGCACGATGCCGGCGTTGGACGAGACGTGATCGACGTCTTCGAGGAGCTGGCGAAGGCGGGTCAGTATTCGCTGCGCAACTACGTCATGGTCGCCAACGACGATGCCGCGATCGATCACTACCTCGCGCGCGGTCCACAGAGCGGCTTGTACGACAATCGCCTCTGGATCAAGGCCATCAAGATCACCGCCGACGGCGCGTTAGGCTCACGCGGCGCGGCGCTGATCGAGCCGTATAGCGACGAGCCGGCGAACCGCGGTCTCATTACCATCCCCGAAGGGCGCGTCAAGTCCGTTGCCGTAAAGGCGCTCGGCAAAGGCTTCCAGGTGAACGTGCACGCGATTGGCGACCGCGCAAATCGCGTCGTCCTCGACGAGATGGAAGCGGCGCTGCGTGAAGTTCCAGTCGCGGATCACCGCTTCCGCATCGAGCATGCGCAGATCGTGAACTCCGAAGACATCCCGCGTTTCGCCAAACTCGGCGTCATCCCCTCGATGCAAGCCAGCCATCAGACGAGCGACATGTACTGGGCCGGCAACCGTATCGGGCCGGTGCGTTTGTTAGGCGCGTATGCCTGGCGCTCGCTGCTCAATTCCGGCGTCATCATTCCCAACGGCAGCGATTTTCCAGTCGAGCGCGTGAATCCGCTCATTTCGTTTCACGCCGCCGTGGCGCGACAGGACGCGAACGACTACCCGGCGGGGGGATGGTTTCCTGAACAACGCATGACGCGCGACGAGGCGCTCAAGTCCATGACGATCTGGCCCGCGTACGCTTCCTTCATGGAAAAGGAAGTCGGGTCGCTGGAGCCGGGGAAGCTCGCCGACTTCGTGATCCTGGATCAGGACATCATGCGCGTGCCTAACGAAATGATTCTGCGCACGCGAGTCCTCGCGACGTATCTGGGCGGGAAGGCTGTGTACGAACGCGGCCCGGCGCAGTAAGCATGGGCACCTCACAGCGCCCCGGGGACAGCGGCCCGGATGCACGCATCGTCCCGATCCTGCGCTTGGCCTTTCTTCTCGGCGCTGGTCTGTTCGGCGGCGTCATCGGCTACTTGCGGTCGCAAGGAAGCGTGAGCGGTAATCCAGAGCTGGCGCGAGCGATGACTCTCGCCGGACGTGGCGTCTGGGGTGTGGCGCTCGCGGTGTGTTTGGTACTCGCAATGCGTGTTCGCAGCGAACGCGACCCTGGAAAGACCTTCGCGCAATCCGTCGTGGGATGGGCGCTCGCGGAATCGACGGCGATTTTCGGCGGCGTGTACTGGTACCTGGTCGGTTCGTCGCAGTGGTACTTCGCCGGTCTCGGCTTTCTGGCGCTCGCGCTGATCATGTTGCCGGGCATACGCCGCGGCACCTAACGTGAGACACTAAGAACGTGCTATCGGATTCTTCGCTGAGCTTTCTGACACGGCTGCTGGACACGCCAGGGCCGTCCGGGTTCGAAACCGCGGCCGCCCGCGCCTGGCGCGAAGAGGCCGGCGGCTTCGCGGCCAGTGTCACCAGCGACGTGCACGGCAACAGCATCGCGGTCGCGAACCCTAACGGCGCCCCGACGATCATGCTCGCCGGCCACATCGACGAGATCGGCCTCATCGTGACGTACATCGATGAGCAGGGCTTCGTCTACGTGTCGCCGATCGGCGGCTGGGATCCGCAGGTACTCGTCGCGCAGCGCATCCGATTCCAGGGTGTCGGCGGCGATGTCTACGGCGTCGTGGGGAAGAAACCGATCCATTTGATAAAACAGGAAGAGCGCGAGAAGGCCGCGAAGCTCCCGGAGCTCTGGATCGACATCGGCGCGAACTCGCGCGACGCGGCGCAACAGATGTTGCGAATCGGCGACCCCGGCGTGATCGACGCGCGCTTGTTGCGGCTGCCTAACAACCGCATCGCCTCTCGGTCCATTGACGACCGCATCGGCGCGTTCGTCGTGTTGGAAGCCTTGCGTCGCTACGCTGAAAACCCTGGCGCGGCCCGCGTCGTTGCCGTCGCGACAACCCAAGAGGAGATCGGCTACCTCGGGGGCGGCGCGCTGCCAGGCGCCACGCGAGTGAATCCGGCGATGGCGATTGCGGTGGACGTTACCTTCGCGACTGACAGCCCCGGCATCGAGAAGAAAGAGGTGGGCGAGTGCGCGTTAGGTGGCGGACCCGTGTTCGCGCGCGGCTCGGTGATCTCGCCCGTCGTCTTTGGGCTCCTGAGCGACGCCGCTCGCCGGCTCAATATCCCGCATACGGTGCGCGCCGTCGGACGCAACACGTCCACAGACGCCGACGCCATTCATATCGCGCGTGAAGGTGTCGCTACGGCGCTCGTCGGCGTCCCCAATCGCTACATGCACTCGCCGAACGAGATGGTGAGTCTGGACGACGTGGACCGCGCGGCCGATGTCATTGCGGAGACGTGCCGGGCCGTTACGCCCGCCACGGATTTCACGGCGCGTTAGGCGCGCCCATGAAGAACTAGAGAGCGGACTTGTCGCGCAACGCGCGCTCGATGGCGGCGCGCACTTCCTTGTCACGATCGTTGGCCATTTCGCGCAAGGCATCAAGCGATTCCTGAGTCGCTGCTTCGGCCAGCGCATTGACGGCGGCGATGCGTAAGCCGCTCGCCTTGCGCCGGAACAGGTTCCCTGGCTTGGCGACCTTTTGCAGCCGTTCGATCGCGTCGGGCGTGGCAACCTTGCCGAGCGCCGTCACGATAGCCTGTTGCACGTCGCCGTCCTGCTCCTCCTCCAGCACTTCGAGCAGATCGGCCGCTGCCGCGCGCTGACCCGCGGCGCCGAGTCCGAGCGCCGCCTGGAGGCGGATATCGGGATTCGGATCGCGCAGCATGTCCTGCAGCGCGTGCGACGCGCGCGGCGTGCCAAGGCGCGCCAAGGCGCCAGTTGCCGCACGCCTCACGCGGGCATCCGGATGGCTCAGCGTCTCGACGAGCTTACCATCCACTTCGGATACGCCCATCTCGCCTAACAACTCGGCCGCGTTGCGCACCACGTACCACTGTGGATCGCCGAGCATGTGGCCCAGCATCGGGGCCGCGTGCGGGCATGCCGCCAGAGCGTCACGATAGGCGCGCCGTTCGCCCGGTGAATTCGCCGACGTCATCAGTTCGACGAGCGCGTCCACGCCGTCCTCACCCGATCGCGCGAACAAGGCATGCAGCGATTCACGCAGATCGCGCTTGTGCGGCAGGAGGTGGGCGAGGCCGCGCAGCGTGTTCGGCTTGAGCAAGCGTCGCACGACGAGCAGGTACGCGCGGCGAACTTCGGGATCGACCGACTCGTCATCTCGCTGGACCATCGCGGCGACGATGCCTAACGTAGCGAGCCAGTCGCCGTCCTTGATGCGCTGCTCGGCGGCGCGCAGGGCCTCTGCTGCAGCCAGCATAGCGCTGTCGGCGTCTGCCGCTTCGGCGATCAGTTTGTTGAGCGCGGTGAGGTCACGAATCGGCTCGCTGTTGGCGATCTCTCGCGTCATCATCGCGAACGACTCGTCCTTCATTCCGCTGATGCCGACCGATCGTGCGACGTCGGAACGCGAGCCTTGGCCGTCGCCGCGGAATGCCGTTGCCGCCGACAAGTTCAGTCGGTCGCCGAACGGGGCACCGCCTGCTTTTGGCGCGACGTGCTTCATGCCGGCCGAAGGAGATGGAGGCCGTATGACGGCCGTTCCGATCGCGGGTGTAGCGTGCCTAACGAACCCCTCGCGGCCGATTGCGAGCGTCACTGCCGTGAGCTTGAGCGCGACGATCCGCGCGTCGAAAGCCTGGCCGTCATCGCGCAGGTGCGGCGCGGCAGCGAGTGCTCGCGCGACACCGAGCACCTCGAGCGCCGGAACGTTGCTCGCGAAGTGCATCGCGCGGACGGCGTGCGCAGCCATGCGCGTCGTCAGCTCGCTCAGCCAGGCGACAGCCTCGGGCAGACCGTTAGGCCCACGTGAGGCGACGATGGCGATGTTCAGTGCGCCCAACTCGATTTCAACGCCCTCGGGTTGGCGTGCGAGAAGCACCCGCCGAAGCGTGGCCTTCTGCGCTTCTACGGCCTTGGGGTCGCGCGTCAGCTGCCAGAGCAGGTGCGCGAACTCGTTCGTGAAGCTGGGGATCGACTCCATGCGCTCTAACGATGCAAGAGGGTGTCGCGGCTTAGCTTTGACGATTATCACAGCCGACGCGGCACACTTTGCCGCCGTCTACATTCTCGCCATGCGGACTATTGCCTTACGCTTAGCGGCTGTCGCGATCTGTTGCGGTGCGTGCTATACCGGCGCTCGCAGCGCGACCGCTGAACGGTTGACTCCTGACACGACGCGTATCCGTCAGGACGTGGCCTACTTGGCCTCGGACGCGCTAGAGGGACGCGGCACCGGGACTGCTGGAAACGACTCGGCGGCGGCTTACATCGCACGCCGATTTCGGGCCCTTGGGTTGACGGCCCTACAAACGGGTTTTCTTCAGCCGTTCCAAGCCCGCCCGGCAATGGCTGCCCAGCACGGCATCCCCGGCGCCCTGCAGACCCAGAACGTTGTGGGTCTGATCCGCGGGCGCGAACCGAAGCTCCGCGGGGAGTACGTCGTTTTGGGGGCGCATTTCGATCACTTGGGACGGTCCGCCACCTTTGGCGCGCTTGACCCGGAGGCCAAGGACGCGATTCGGAACGGCGCTGACGACAACGCCTCGGGTACGGCCGGAATCATGGAGCTGGCCAGGCTGCTTGCGGCCAATCCGCCCCGGCGCTCGGTGGTGATCGTCGCGTTTTCAGGGGAGGAGCTTGGGATCCTGGGCTCGAGCTTTTTCGTCGCCAACCCACCCGCTCCGCTGGTGATTGATAGCGTCCAGGCGATGCTCAACTTCGACATGATCGGACGACTCCGGAACGATCGCCTTCTTGTGTTCGGGACAGGTACATCTCAGGAGTGGCCAGCGCTCATCACCGCGGCGAATGGGACAACCCATTTCACGCTCGCGCAGGTGCCGGATGGTTTCGGCCCATCGGATCACAGTGCCTTCTATGCGCGCAACGTTCCGGTACTGCATTTCTTTTCAGACACGCACGAGGACTATCATCGCGCGAGCGACGATGCGGATCGCATCAACACGGCCGGCATCGCTCGAATCGTTGCGTTGGCCGAGCGCATTGTGCGCGACGTTGGGGACCGAGACGCGCGCCTGACGTTCACACCCACAGTCGCCAGCTCGACGCCGCGGAATTCGCCGGACCGATCGGGGCCTCAGCCATACCTCGGCTCCGTCCCGGACATGGCTGCGGGTGATCGTCCCGGGTTGCGTCTCACAGGTGTGACGCCGGGTTCGCCGGCCGATCGCGCCGGGCTCAAGGCGGGCGACATCGTTGTTTGGTTAGGCGGCGTCCAGGTGGTCGATCTCACGTCCTACAGCAATGCGCTGTACGCGCACAAGCCGGGCGACGAGGTCGATATCGTCGTCATGCGCGGCAACGAGCGTCTGACATTGCGCGTCACGTTGGGCAGGCGCGGACAGTAGCGATGCTGCACGCCTGGTCCTCGGCGAGGTACGTGATCCCTCTCCCCGCCGAGCATCGTTTTCCGATCTCCAAGTACGCGTTGTTACGCGATGCCGTCGTCGAGCGCGGCCTCGTCGCCACGTTGCACGAGCCGGCGCGAGCCGAGAGCGACGACGTGCTCCGCGTGCACACGGCGGACTACGTCGCTCGCTTCACAGAGGGCGCGCTTTCGGCGGCGGAGCAACGACGCCTCGGATTCCCCTGGTCGCCGCACCTCGTCGAGCGCGCGTACCGTGCCGTTGGCGGAACGTGCGAGGCAGCCGCTGCCGCTCTCTCGTTAGGCGTGACGATCAATCTCGCCGGCGGCACGCATCACGCCTTTGCCGATCACGGCGAAGGGTTCTGTGTCTTCAACGACGTCGCCGTCGCGATTCATCGGCTCCTGGCTGCCCGCGCGATCCGGCGGGCGGCGATCATCGACCTCGACGTGCACCAAGGGAACGGCACGCACGCGATTTTCGCAGCCGACGATCGCGTCTTCACCTTCTCGATGCACGCCGAAAGGAACTATCCGTTTCATAAGGTGCCTGGCTCACTCGATATCGCGTTCGACGATGGCACGAGCGACGGCCCCTATCTCGAGCGCCTCGCCCTGGTCCTTCCACAAGTTCTACAGACCGCCGAGCCGGACCTCGTTATGTACCTTGCGGGCGCGGATCCGCTGGCGGGAGACCGCCTTGGCCGCCTGAGCCTAACGCTGGACGGGCTGGCACGACGTGACGCGCTCGTGCTGCAAGCCTGCCGCGAAGTCGGAATCCCGATCGCGATCACGGTCGCGGGAGGGTATGGCCGCGACATCGCGACCAC
>CBQVAZ010000037.1:0-14059 GCA_967720205.1 uncultured Gemmatimonadaceae bacterium
TCGGTGCAAACGCCGCTATGGCGCAAAGCGCCGCGAGGCTATTTCGATAGAAGGTGCGCATCGGAGCTCGAGTCATGGGACACGACTATTCGAGTCGCGTGGAAGGCTGTAATCTCCGAACGATGCTATTGCCTGCACTAGTGAGTTTTGCGTCCTTCGCCAGACGCACTTCAGGCCTGACGCTAGTAGCGCTCGCGCTGGCCGCATGCGCCAACGCGACTGATCCTGCCGTTTCGGATACGACGTCGAAGCCAGCGCTCCCCGTCGCGACGAAACTGCCGGTGCTACGCGTAACCACGAACGGCAACCAGCCGATCACATCGCGAGAGGTATACGTCGCCGGCTCGTACACGCTGACGGATACGACTGCTGAGAAGCTCGCTGAGGGACCGCTGGAGATTCGCGGACGCGGGCACTCGACGTGGGACCTCATGCCGAAGAAGCCGTATCGCGTTAGGCTCACCACGAGCACCACGCTCATGGGAATGCCGGCGAGCCGCCATTGGGTCCTGCTCGCGAACTATTCGGATAAGACGCTGCTGCGAAACGATGTCGCGTTCGAGTTCAGCCGCGTGCTTGGCATGGAGTGGACCCCGCGCTCGCGCTTCGTCGACCTGGAGCTGAATGGCTCGTACCAGGGCATCTATCAACTCGTGGAGCACGTGCGCATCGCGCCGGACCGCGTGAATATCCCGGAGATGAAAGTCGCTGACACGAGCGCGACGAACATCACTGGCGGCTATTTGATCGAAGTCGACGAACGCCGCGGCGAAGATTTCTGCTTCAACTCGACCATCACGCCGATGATCTTCTGCCTCTCGAACCCCGAGACGCTGAACGATCCTGCCTGGGCGAAGCAGCGAGCGTACATCACGAGCTATATCGCCCGCATCGATTCCGTGCTTTTCAGCCCGCAATTCGCCGACCCTCAAACGGGCTACGCGGCCTACATCGATGTGGAGTCCGCGATCAGCTATTACATCCTCAATGAGTATTTCAAGAACGTCGACGGCAACCTGCGGCTCTCGACCTTTCTGTACAAAAAGCGCGGCGGCAAGCTGACATTCGGTCCAGTGTGGGACTTCGACCTGGCGATGGGGAACGTGAACTACGACAATGCGGACAAGACCGAGGGCTGGCACATCCGCACGGCCCCCTGGTTCTCCATCATGTTCCAGGATCCAGTATTTGCCGCACGCGTGAAAACGCGCTGGAATCAGATGGTCGCAGACAACACGCTCAACAAGCTAGGCGACTATATCACCGAGCGTACGGCGTTAATGCACACGGTGCAGACGCGCAATTTCGAGCGCTGGCCGATACTCAACATCTGGGTCTGGCCGAATCGCGTCGTGACTGGATCTTATGACGGCGAGATCAACGCGATGCGGAATTGGTTGTTCGCGCGGCGCGTCTGGATGTCCGATCAGCTGCGTTAGGCTTGCGCAGCGACGTCGTTCCTAACGAGAGGAATTGACGATGGGCTACGTCGAGGACCAGTTGCTGCCCGGTGAGCGCGTGAAGTATCGCGCTCACCTCCACAAGCTCATCTTCATCTGGCCGGGCCTGGTCGCCCTAGTTGCGGTCATCGGCGCCGTGCTGTTCTTCGCGGCGAATAATCCGTGGCTGGGAATAGCACTTCTCGTGTTAGGCGCGATCCCGGTCATCATCGCGATGATCAAGTATTCGTCTTCCGAGTTTGCCGTCACCGACAAGCGCGTCATCATCAAAGTCGGCTTCATCAAGCGGCGAACGCTGGAGACGATGTTGGGCAAGGTCGAAGGGGTGGGCGTGGAGCAAGGGATTCTCGGCCGCCTGTTTGGATTCGGGACGATCACTGTGACGGGAACCGGTGGAACCAAGGAGCCCTTCCCCAACATCGCGCGACCGCTGGAATTTCGGCGCCAGGTTCAAGGTCAAGTGAGCGCGGCGGATGGTGCGCGAAATGTCATGCCGAGTCCGGTCACTGTTGTCGAAAGCGGACCGCGCGAGGAACGCGATTGTCCGTATTGCGCCGAGCGCATCCTGGCGCGGGCTAAGGTCTGCAAGCACTGCGGACGCGATGTGGAGCCCTTGATCGCTCAGTAGCACACGAGTTCGCCAGCGAGCGTGCTCAAGAGCACGCAGTTTGCTACAGGTCCTTCGTCTGACCAACGCCTCGGAAAACATGAAAGAAACTGGCGCGCAGGAAACGAACGTCATCACCACCGGTATCGCCGGATTCGATGACGTGCTCTGCGGTGGCCTTATCCCTCACAGGCTTTACCTCGTCGAGGGTGCCACGGGTGTCGGGAAAACGACGCTCGCGATGCAGTTCTTGCTCGAGGGCGTTCGTCGCGGTGACACCTGCATGATGGTGACACTATCCGAGAGCAAGGAGGAGCTGCATCACGCGGCCACGTCGCACGGATGGAACCTCGACGGGGTCCACATCCTCGAAATTATCGCGTCCGAAGAAAGCCTAACGCCGGACTCGCGCTATACGATGTTCCATCCAGCCGAGGTGGAGTTAGCTGAGACGACGAAGACTGTCTTGGCCGAAGCGCGACGCGTCAAGCCAAACCGGATCGTCTTCGACTCGCTAGCCGAGCTGCGCCTACTCGCCGAGCATCCGCTACGCTATCGGCGACAGATCCTTGCGCTCAAGCAGCATTTCTCGCGGCAACAGTGCACAGTTCTATTCGTCGATGACCGAATGGACGAGCGGGACGACATGCAGCCGTACAGCATCGCGCACGGTGTCGTAACCCTGGATAGCGTCTACGCGGAATACGGTCCGCCGCGACGGCGTTTGCTGGTGCGAAAACTCCGTGGCTGCGCCTTTCGAGAAGGCTTCCACGACTTCGTCATTCGCAAGGGGGGGCTGCAAGTCTTCCCTCGACTCGTGGCTGCCGAGCACAAAACGTCATACGCGCGCGAGTCAATACTGAGCGGCGTCCCGCAACTCGACGCGCTGCTCGGCGGGGGATTGACCAAGGGGACGAGCACTCTCCTGATGGGACCCTCTGGGTGCGGCAAGTCCGCGCTGGCGACGCAATATGCGCACACCGCCGCTTCACGAGGCGAGCTCAGCGCACTCTTTCTGTTCGACGAAACGATCGCGACGCTGATAGAGCGGTCGGCGGGGCTTGGCTTGGACGTTCAGCCGCTCATCGATTCGAACATGATGGACGTGCGGCAGATAGATCCAGCGGAAGTGTCGCCAGGCGAGTTCAGTCACACGGTGCGTCGAGCTGTGGAGGAGAATGGCGCGTCGATCATCGTGATCGACAGCCTGACTGGGTACTTCAACGCCATGCCGAGCGACCGGTTGCTCACGTTGCACTTGCATGAGTTGCTCACGTATCTCGGCCAGCGTGGCGTGACAACGCTGCTGCTCGAAACGCAGCATGGCTTTCTTGGAGAGACAGACGGTCTTGACGCCAGTTATCTCTCGGACACCGTTCTCTTGCTGCGCTATTTCGAGGCGTTCGGAGAGATCCGCCAGGCCATCTCGGTCATCAAGAAACGAACGGGCAAGCACGAACGGACGATTCGCGAGCTGACGTTCGGCGACGGCATCACTGTTGGTGATCCCATCGTCTCGTTCCAGGGCATTCTCTCCGGCACCCCGCAGCTCGGTGGGGCAGGACCAAACGAACCAGACGCTGGGGGCGGGAAGAGCGATGCGCGAAAATGAAAATGAGCGCGTGCTCGTGCTTGCACCGACCCAGGCGGATGCTGCTCTTAGTCAGCTGCTCCTAAGCGAGGCCGGGCTCAAGTCACACGTCTTCAGGAGCCTTACCCAGCTTGCGCGTGAGGTCGACTCGTCGACAGGCGCCGTCCTGTTGACTGACGAAGTGTTCGTCGCGAACGACGTTCCAGCCTTCCTGGAAGCGTTGCGGCGACAACCAGCCTGGTCCGACCTTCCGATCATCTTACTCTCCAGCTCCGGCGCAGACTCTATGGCGGCGGCGTGGGGGATCGAGCTGTTAGGCAACATTACGGTGCTCGAGCGTCCCGTACGCCTAACGACACTCGTGAGCGCCTTGCGGACGGCGATCCGTGCGCGCAGGCGTCAGTACGAGCTGCGCGATCAATTCATCGATCTCGAGCGTGCGGAAGCAACGTTGCGAAGCCGGAGCGAGCGCCAACGTTTGCTGGGAGAGGCAGCCGCGATTCTGCTCTCGACCGATGAACCGGACGCGATGATGCACGCGCTTTTTGCCAAGATCGCGCCGCATTTCAGACTCGACGCCTACTTCAACTACATGCTCAATGAGGTGGGTGACGCGCTCTGGCTCGAGTCGTTCGATGGCATTTCCAGGGACGAAGCACGCGCCGTTGAGCGTCTGGACTTGGGCGAGGCGGTGTCGGGGCTCGTGGCGCAGCAGCGCGAATCGTACGTCGCGTCATACGTGCAGAGCTCAGCTGATCCCAGATTGCACATAGCGAAAGCGCAAGGTTTGCGAGCGTACGCCTGCTATCCATTGCTCGCCGAAAACCGCTTGCTCGGTACGCTGTCCTTCGCCAGCCGTCGGCGCGATCAGTTCGACGCGGAAGAAGTCGAGTTCATGCAGACGATCTGCCACTACGTGACCGCCGCCTACCTGCGCGTTAGGCTCATCCGTGAGCTACGAGACGCGGATCGCCGCAAAGACGAGTTCCTGGCGACGCTGGCGCATGAGCTGCGCAACCCGCTCGCGCCGATTCGCAACGCGCTGCACATCATGCAACTGGCCGACGACGACAGCGCTGCCATCGACCAGGCGCGTACGATGATGGAACGTCAGTTGAAGCAGATGGTGCGACTGATCGACGACTTGCTCGACGTGAGCCGCATAACGAGAGGGAAGCTCGACCTCCGCAAAGAACGCGTCGAGCTTAGCGCCGTCATCGGCAACGCGGTCGATACGACGCGACCGCTCATCGAAGCAGCCGGACATTCACTGACAGTCTCGTTGCCGCCGCAGCCGGTCTATCTCGACGCGGACCCGATGCGTCTCGCGCAGGTGTTCTCGAACCTGTTGAACAACGCGGCGAAATACACCGATCGCGGCGGCCGACTCTGGCTGACTGCCGCACATGATGGCAACGCCATCGTCATCACGGTGCGCGATACCGGCATCGGCATTCCAGCCGACGCGCTGCCGACAGTGTTCGAGATGTTCACACAAGTGGATCGGTCGCTCGAGAAAGCGCAGGGCGGACTCGGCATCGGCCTCACGCTCGTGAAGCGACTCGTGGAGATGCACGGCGGCACGGTGGAGGCGCGGAGTGAGGGCCCTGGCCACGGAAGCGAATTCATCGCGCGCTTGCCCATCGTTCCTGCACGCAAGACACCGCGCCGAGCGCAGAACGACAGCGTTCGCGCGCAGCCGCATTTGAGTTGCCGCATTCTCGTCGCGGACGACAACAGGGATGCTGCCGAGAGCATGAGCATGTTGTTGCGCATGATGGGGAACGACGTGCGCACCGTGCACGACGGAGCGCAGGCAGTAGAAGAGGCGTCCGCTTTCCGTCCGGATGTGGTGCTGCTGGACATCGGCATGCCGCGCTTGAACGGGTATGACGTCGCGCGCGCGATTCGGGAGCAGCGCTGGGGCGCCGGGATGGTGCTCGTGGCGCTGACCGGCTGGGGGCAGGACGACGACATACGCCGTGCCGAGGAAGCCGGTTTCGATCAGCATTTTACAAAGCCGGTGAATCCTGCCGCGCTCGAGCGACTCATCGCTGGACTGCACGGCGAATCGGTGCGACGTTAGGCGCCCTTCGCCAACGTCATAGCTCGGCGCCTCGTCTTCCCTCGTTTCTCCGGTCGCTGCATATTGCGCGACGCCGCGCCACCCTGGCGTCGGGCGTCGCGTTCTCGTTCGCAGGGCATACCATGTTCGTGGGTCACGTTGCGGTCGCGCTGGCGGCCAAGCAAGCGAGCCCGAAGACCTCGTTAGGCTGGTTCGTTGCCGCGGCCACGATGGCGGATCTGCTGTGGCCGATCTTCCTGCTCGCTGGCGTCGAGCACGCGCGACTCGAGCCTGGCGCGACGGCGTTCACGCCGGCTGTATTCGAGTCATATCCCTGGAGCCACAGCCTCCTCATGTTAGTCGTTTGGGGCTTGGCGCTCGCGGGTTGGGCGCGCTGGCGTGGCGTCGAGACGCGGGCGACGTGGCTCATCGCGCTTCTCGTTGTGAGTCACTGGGTGCTGGACGTCGTGACGCACGCGCCCGACATGCCGCTCTGGCCAGGCAACTCGCCGAAATTCGGACTCACGCTCTGGAACTCGATTCCAGCGACTCTGGTGATCGAGGGGGCGCTGTGGATCGCGTGCCTAACGCTTTACCTTCGCGCGCGCCGTCCACGCAATTGGGTCGCCGCACTGGCGCTCTGGTCGCTCGTCGTCGTCGTCACGCTGCTGTGGGCGCTTGGTCCCTGGTCGCCGCCGCCCCCATCTCTGCGCGCGCTGGCGTTGGTCGCGCTGGTCGGCGGATGGATCACAGTGCCGTGGGCCGCGTGGGCTGATCGCGGCTACGTTCAACGCGGTGCAGCCTAACAATGCAGCGCCGGCTGTTCCGCTCGGCAGCGGTTCTCTTGGCGCTCGCCACCGCCGCGCTGCTCGTTCAGCTCGGATTACAAGGCACGCCACGACTTTCGTTGGTCGTGCTCTTAGCGCGGGCCCTAACGATCGGCGCGATCTTTCAGGCTGGGTTGTTTTGGGCCGCGAACGCACGCGGGTGGCAGCGTCTGGTGGCACTCGCCGCGATGCTGCCGAGCGCGTTCATCTTCGTTGCGCTCACGGGCGAAGCACTCGCCCGCGTGGCGCGCGGATATGAGTTGAATTATCTGGTCGCGGGAACGGCGGTGTGCGGCGTGATCGTGTATGCGTTGGCGTTCTGGTGGCTTGCACGTGAGCACTTGACACTCATGAGACGTAAGGCGCCATCCAGAACCTAACGAACTTGGACGTACTAACGACCGGCTCGGTAGAACAACGAGACAAGTTCGTCGTACATCTCGTTCGCCTGGTCGTCGCTTCCCTTGATTGCCGCTGCTGCGCAGTGCCGCAGGTGATTGCGCAGTAACTCGCGCCCCACCGCACGCAGCGCTTCCTGCACTGACGAGATCTGCGTCATGATGTCGGCGCAGTAGCGATCGTCCTCCACCATCTTCTGGAGACCGCGCACCTGTCCCTCGATGCGCCGCAATCGCACCAGGTTGCGCGATTTCGCGTCTGGGTCGACGGCGACGGCCTTGCGCCCCGCGTCGTCGGAAACGCCGCAACCGCACGCGGCCGTATGTTCGGAATGTTTGGCGTCAATCATGTCGTTAGGCCAGCCGTACGCGCCTGAGGCGGAGAGAGTTCGAGACGACGCTCACAGAGCTCAGCGCCATCGCCGCGCTTGCGAGTATTGGACTGAGCAGAATGCCGAAGACCGGGTACAGCGCACCGGCGGCAACCGGAATCCCGATGCTGTTGTAGGCGAATGCCCAGAAGAGATTCTGCTTCATGACGCGCATGGTTCGCCGAGAGAGGACGATCGCGTCAGGGACGCCGCGCAGGTCGCCGCGCATCAACGTCACGTCGCTCGCATCGATGGCGACGTCTGTCCCGGAGCCGATGGCGATCCCGACGTCCGCCTGCGCCAATGCAGGGGCATCGTTGATCCCGTCGCCGACCATCGCGACTGTGTGTCCCTCGTTATGCAGCCGCTGGATCGCCGCGACTTTCCCGGCCGGAGAGACGCCCGCGATCACTCGCTCGATGCCCACTTGGGTCGCGACAGCGCGCGCGGCACGCTCATGGTCGCCTGTGAGCAGGACGACGTCGGTGCCTAACGCGCGCAGTTTGGCTACAGCGGCCGTCGACGTGGGCTTGATTGGATCGCTTACAGCGATCAAACCCGCCAGCTGTCCGTCCACGCCCACGTAAACGATGGAACGGCCACGGTTCGCGAGATCGAAGACCGCAGCCTCGACGGGCGCGACGTCGATGCTCCAGGCGCGAAGCCAGTCGCCGCCGCCGACAACAACGGCGTGACCGTCCACCACGCCGCTCACGCCGCGGCCCGGCTCGGACTGAAACGATTGCGGCAGCGTTAGGCGCTGTCCGCGCTCGATGGCGGCTTGCGCGATCGCGGCCGCCAGGGGATGCTCCGACTGACGCTCGACCGATGCAGCGAGCGAGAGCAGCGTGCTTTCGTCAAACATAGGCGACGCCGGTACCACGTCGCTGACCGCCGGCTTGCCCTCAGTGACTGTGCCCGTCTTGTCGAGCACGATCGTGTCGACGGCGCCGGCACGCTGAAGGGCGTCGCCGCCCTTGATCAACAGTCCCGCTTCGGCGCCGCGACCCGTCGCTACCATGACAGCCGTTGGCACTGCGAGCCCCATCGCGCAGGGACAGGCGATGACCAGGACCGAGACAGCAGCCGTCAGCGCCCGAAGCGCGCCTCCTTCACCAGCGGCGAAGTACCAAACGCCAAACGTCACGACCGCGATGGCAACAACGATGGGAACGAAGACGGCGCTGATGCGATCCGCGAGGTTCTGGATCGGCGCGCGCGAACCCTGCGCCTCGCGCATGAGCGTGACAATGCGCGCCAGCACAGACTCACTGCCTAACGTCGTTGCGCGGTAGCGGAATGCGCCGCTTCCATTCACGCTCCCGCCGATGACGCGATCGCCGGGTTGCTTGGCTACCGGAATCGACTCGCCCGTCAGCATCGACTCGTCGACAGCGCTCGCCCCGTCCACGATCTCACCGTCGACCGGAATTCGCTCACCAGGCCGCACCAGGATCACGTCGCCTCTGCGCAGCTCTGCGACCTGAACGTCGACCTCGGCTTCGCCGCGTACGACGCGGGCGAGCTCGGGCTGCAAAGCGACGAGCCGCCGAATCGCCGCGGCGGTGCGCGTCTTCGCCCGCGCTTCCAGAGCGTTCCCCAGGAGCACGAGCGCGATGATGATGATCACGGCCTCGTAGTACACGTCTGGCACGACACCGCGCGACTCGAAAAAGTAAGGGAACAGCGTGACAGCCGCGGAGACGACAAATGCCGCGCCGGTGCCTAACGCGACAAGCGTGTTCATGTTCGCGCTGCGGTGGCGGAGCGCGACCCAGGCGCGCTCATAGAAATGCCGCCCCGCCCAGAGCATGACGAACAGCGTGGTGAGCAGCAGCGCCCAGGAGAGTGCGGCCGGCGGCAGCGCGTAGAGCCACGGCGACACGGCGCGCAGTGCGGGGTCGAGCACCGTCATCGCCCAGCGCATCACGGGGTCCGTCAGCGCGTGCCCGCTCGCGTGCGCCGCAGCCGCCATGAGCGGCATCGACACGATCATCGCGACGACGCCGACGACGAGACTCACGATCGCCTTGCTGCGCAGCGAGCGGTATTCCTGGAATTGCTTGTCGTCCTGTTCGAGCTGCGCCGCCATCGCTCCCCGATCCGCCGCGGGAAGCTCGGCGCTATAGCCGGTCTGCCGGATGCGCTCGACAAGAGCGTCCGGATTCACGACGCGCGGGTCGTACGTCACCGCGGCGCTATTGGTCATGAGGTTGACGTTCGCGTCCACGACACCGGGCGTGCGAGTGAGCGCGCGCTGCACGGTCGCCTGGCACGCGGCGCACGTCATGCCACCGACAGGAATCGTTAGGTGCTCCGGCTCGCCGTTGACTCGGGCGTCGGACTTCTCGCGAGTGCTCGTTGTCATGGCGGCAACACTCCGATCGCCGTTAGGCAGCCTCGCGCGCGTCGTATCCCGCGTCCTGGACGGCGTCGATCACGGTCGCGATGTTGGCCTTCGACGCATCAATCGCGATCGTCGCGTTCCCGATGCTCACATCGTCAACACGGATACCAGGAACGGCGCTCAAGGCAGCGCGCACGGCGGCGACGCATCCGCCGCAGCTCATTCCTTCGATTTCGAGGTGCAATTGCTCCATTTTCGGCTCCGGCCTATCAAAGGAGGTAGACCCGTGAACGAGGAGTCTGACCCTTTGCTCTAGATACCCCCTAGGGGTATGTAGAATGTATCCATGAGCCGTGTTAGTTCAAGCCGCCTCCCGCCTACTGAGTACCAGCGTACCCAGCGGCCCGAAGCTGCTCCATCACTCGCGCCTTGAGCTCTGGTGGCATCAGCCGTTCATCGCGCAGCGAGTGCAGCGCCTCGAGAAAGCGCTCGGCCCACGCTTTGTGCGGGAAACAGGATGAGCACGATTCGACGTGCCGGCGCACGGCGCCCAGCTGTTCGTCGGTGAGCTCGCGATCGAGAAAATCCCACAGCTGCTGCATCGCTCGCGTGCAGTTGACCTCGCCGGCGTGGCCGTGCGAGCCAATGCTCGGCGCGTTCGGTGGCGTGCTAGTCATCCGACTGTTTCTCCTTCGCGGTGCCCGCGCTCGCAAAACCGGCGTCTTTGGCGTACAGCGCGAGGCGCTCTTGTAGCTGGCGCCTTCCTCTAAAAAGCCGCGAGCGCACCGTGCCAATCGGCACTCCGAGAATCTCGGCCGCGGCGTCGTATGACTGATCTTCCACGTCGACCAGGATCACTGCCGATCGAAATGGTTCCTGTAATTGCTCGAGTGCGGTAGTGAGAGCCGGCCGCAGATCGATCTGCGCTAGCGCGCGATCGGTTCCGTCGTTGAGCATGTCACGGTGTCGCGTAGCGAGCGCAAGCGCTTCCGTGTCGCCGTCCTCCAGCTCGACCTCGTGGCGAGTCCGCTCCCGCGATCTCAAGAAGGCGTTGCGACAGATCGTGAACAGCCAGCGCCGGGCATCGCTTCCGGGTTGAAAGGTGTGCCACGATCGGAAGGCCCTGAGGTACGTCTCCTGGACCAGATCCTGGGCATCACTTTCATTGCGCGTTAGCGAATACGCGAAGCGGTACACGTCGTTCATCCATGGGAGAGCGACGCGCTCGAAATCTGCGTCGCGCCGCTGGTTGGAGCCCGCGGCGGACGTGGCGGAGGACTGCGATTCCTCGGGCGTCACGATGTTTGACGTAGGCTTGGAGTCACACGCCGGTTCCCGAATAGGTTGCGATAGTCCGGCCGGGGTGCCAAAAGATATCGCGGACGACTAGACTCGCGAACATGCCTCGATGCCGACCGTACGGCTCGCCACTGGAGCACTGTGAATGATGGCGCTCTTATGGATCGTGCTCGGCATCGCGTTAGGCTCCATTCTGGCGGTGGTCTGGGTCAAGCCGCGCGTTCGCCGTGACCGGCGCCAATTCGTCGCGGAGCGGGATCACGCTGTGCGGTCGCTCGACAGCCTGCGCGGCATCCTGCAGGAGTACATCGAGCAGCGCGAAGATGTGGAGGAGACGTTGCGGGCGAGCGAGGAACGTCTGCGCCGTTCGGAAGAACGGCTCCGGACGCTCGTCGATCACGCCGCGTACGGGATCTATCGTTGCGGGCGAGATAGCCGCTTCATCGAGGCGAACCCCGCGATGCTGCAGATGCTGGGCTACGACCGAATCGAGGCATTGCAGGAACTGGACGTGCTCGAGACGCTCTTCGTGGAACCGGCTGAACGTGCGCGCTGGCGCGAGGATTTGGCGTTAGGCAGGCTCCGCGACTGGTACGACTTCACGTGGCGCCGACGCGACGACAGCACGGTGCGCGTACGCGTCTCGCCGCGCCTGGTGCGCGATCACCAGGGCCTCATGCTCTATTGCGACGCGATCGCCGAGAACGTGACCGAACGTCTGCGCCGGGAGGAGATGGTTCGGCGCGGCGAGCGCATGGCAGCGCTCGGGCGCACGCTCGCCGGCGTCGCGCACGAGATCAACAATCCCCTCGCCGCCATCGCCGGTTTCGCGCAGCTGTTGCTCAAGGGTCCGTTGGCGCACGAGGAGCGGCACGCGCTGGACACGATGCTGCACGAAGCACAGCGCGCCGCGCGCATCGTGAAAGACCTGCTCGCCGTCGCGCGTCGTCAGGAATCGCACGAGCCGCAGGCAGTCGACGTCAATGCCATCGTCGGCTACATCGTCGACACCCAGCTCTATGCGCTGGACACGCATGGCATCCGCATGATCGCCGAGTTCGCATCGGATCCGGCGATCGTTCGCGGCGACTCGGCGCAGCTCGAACAAGTCGTGCTCAACCTGGTCGTCAATGCTCGTCAGGCACTGGAGAAGATGATCGATCGGCGCGAGCCGCCGAGCGATTCCCGCGCGCTGCCCACGATCCGCGTCCGCACCGGCGTGCAAAGCGACGTCGTAACGATCGAAGTGATAGACAACGGCCCTGGCATCGGGACTGCCGATCTGCCGCGCATCTTCGATCCATTCTTCACGACAAAGGATGAGGGAGAGGGATCCGGACTTGGCCTCGCCGTCGTGCACGGCATCGTCACGCAGCACGGCGGCGCGATCGACGTCGCCAGCACGTTAGGCAGCGGCTCGCACTTCCGCGTGACGCTGCCGCGCGATACTTCGCGCTGGCAGCCCAACGCGACAGCTGCCGCGTCTCTCCCCGCGGCGGAGCCGGATCCCAATCCGCTGGACATCCTCGTCGTGGATGACGAGAGCGCGATCCGGTCGCTGCTGGAACGTGCCTTCACCTCGCGCGGCCACGCTGTCATGCATGCGGCCGACGGGACGCAGGCGCTCAACGTTGCCGCGCAGATGCCATTCGATGTCGTGATATGCGACTTGCGTATGCCGGGCCTGAGCGGCAGCGAAGTCGTCAAACAGATGCGCGAGCTGCCGACATGCCGTCGCGCGCGCTTCATCCTCTCTACAGGCGATTCGACGACGACGGAACAGCTGCGCGCGGATGAGGGCCTGGCTGTCGCAGCGGTCGTGAGCAAGCCGTACGACCTCGATAGCCTTCGGCGGCTCGTCGAACAGCAATGACGTCTTCGTTAGGCGACCTTCGTCGGCAATACGCGACGGCAGCACTCGATCGGGCAGGTCTCGACGATACCCCCGTCGGCCAGTTCCGGCGCTGGTTCGCTGACGCGGAACGCGCTCAGCTGCTCGAGCCTAACGCGATGACGCTGGCCACGGCGGACGCCTCAGGTCGACCGTCGGCTCGCGTCGTGCTCCTCAAGGGAATCGACGACCGCGGCCTCGTGTTCTTCACCGACTACCGCAGCCGCAAGGCTCGCGAGCTCGCGGCGAATCCACGCGCTGCCGTCACGTTCCTGTGGAAAGAGCTGGAGCGGCAGGTCCGTGCAACGGGGGCCATCGAGGTCGTGACGCCCGACGAATCGGCCGCGTATTTCCGCACGCGTCCGCGCGGCAGCCGCATCGGTGCGTGGGCGTCGGTGCAGAGCGCTGAGTTGCATGACCGCGGGATTCTCGAGCGCGAAGTGGCGCGCGTCGACGCACAGTATCCCGGCGACGACATTCCGTTGCCGCCGCACTGGGGCGGTTATCGTCTGCTGCCTGACGAGTTCGAGTTTTGGCAGGGGCGTGAAAACAGGCTGCACGATCGGTTTCGCTATTCGCGCCGTGGACCGGAGTGGCAGATCGATCGCCTGAGTCCATAGTCAACCAAAGCTGTCGGATGACAGCTGCAAGCGACAGCTGACAGCTAATACGTCTTCTTCTCCGACTCGACGAGCTCTTGCCGCATGCGGCAGTAACTCTCGTAGCGTCCGGCGTCGATCGCGCCTGACGCCATTGCCGCGCGAATAGCGCAGTCGGGCTCGGAAACGTGTGCACAATCGCCGAACCGGCACGTCCCAAGGTGCGGCCGAAATTCGGGGAAGCAGGTGTCGAGCGACGTAGCCGGGAATCCCCATAAGCCGACTTCGCGCAGCCCGGGTGTATCCACAAGATACGCGCCGTTAGGCAGCGGGTGAATGTAAGCGCCGACTGTCGTGTGCCGCCCCTTGTTCACAGATTCGCTGATCTCCGCGACGCGCAAATCGAGTCCCGGGTACAGCGTGTTCATGAGCGAGGACTTCCCTACCCCTGAGGGTCCCGACAGTACCGATGTGCGGTCGGAGAGAATTTGCGCGAGAGCGTCGAGGCCATCGCGTCGCTTGCAACTTGTGAAGTGAACCGGGTAGCCAAGCCGCTCGTACAGCGCGAAGCGTTCGCGCGTCGCAGTGTCGTCGACGAGGTCCA
>CBQVAZ010000038.1:0-13903 GCA_967720205.1 uncultured Gemmatimonadaceae bacterium
TAGGACAGCCAACATCCCTGCACCATAAAGAATCCGAGCGGTCGAAATCGGAGACATGCCTGATCCTCTTGGAGGGCGGAAAGTCGCAGCAGAAGGTAGGCTGCGGACTGCTGCCCTGCTACGCGACTCGTCGGCGCACGATGAAAAGAAAACCGCCCGGGCCGAAGCCCGGGCGGTGGTGTCGAGCAGTGAGTTCGTCTACGGGATGGTGATCTGGATTGTCTTACTGTTCGACAATCCGCCGTTGTCCACGACCGTCAGCGTGATCGATGGCGTTGCGCCTGCCGGGAAAGGATAGGTCGCGGTCACGCCTGTCTTGGGCGTCTTGTTCGGAGCCGACCACGTGTACGAGACGATGGTGCCGTCGTCGGTCGAGGTCGAACCGTTGAAGGTGCAGTCGCTGCCGACATTCGGGACGCGCGGCACGCAGTTGTACGTGATGTTCGCCACTGGCGGCTGATTCGTCGGTGGTGGCGGCGGTCCCCCGGTGTTGATCTGCTGCGTCTTGGAACCGGTGCCGCCCGCGTTGTCTGTCACCGTCAGCGTCACAGACGGCGTGGAGCCGTTCGGGAACGGATAGGTAATGATGGAGCCGGACTTGACCTGCCGATTCGGGCTGCTCCACGACCAACCCACTACCGTGCCGTCAGGGTCCGTCGAGGTAGTGCCATTGAATGTGCAGTCAACGCCGGAGCCGTCGAGCTTCGGAACGCAATTGTAGGTGAAGTTTGCCGTTGGATTCTGGTTCGTCGGCGGCGGTGCGCCGTTCAAGAAACCCATGTACAGCAGGCGATTGGGGCTCCCTGTGCCTGCGTTCGTCACCTTATTGAGCGTGGCGTTGGTGATCAACGCCGTGAGTGTCTGCGCGGCCGTCGCACTCGGGTTCTGGGAGCGATACAGCGCGGCGACGCCAGCAACGTGCGGTGAGGCCATTGACGTCCCGCTCAATATGGCCGTCGCGCTATTGCTTCCGATGTAATCCGAAGTGATTGCAGATCCCGGTGCGAAGATGTCGAGGCACGTGCCGATGTTCGAGAACGACGAGCGCGCATCCGTGTTGGTAGTCGCTCCAACCGTGACGGCGTTCGCGGCGCGAGCCGGCGAGAAGCTACAAGCATTTGCACCATTGCTATTGCCGGCTGCCACGGCGGAAACGATCCCCGCGTTGGCCATTGCGTTAGTCGCGTTGTCGATCGACACGTCTGCGCCGCCGCCGAGGCTCATGTTGCTGACCGCCGGCTGAACGGCGTTGGCGATAACCCAGTTGATGCCGGCGATAACCGATGCCGACGTTCCCGATCCATTGCAGTCGAGCACACGCACGGCGTGCACGGTGGCGGTCTTGAGGATGCCATAGGTCGTGCCCGCGATGGTGCCGCTGACGTGCGTGCCGTGCCCAGCGCAGTCTGTCCAGGCGGGGCTGCCCCCGGTGGGCTGGATGTGGTTCGACGAAATGCCTACGCGTCCGGTGAAGTCGTTGTGCGTGGTCAGCAGCCCAGTGTCGATGACATAGACGTGGACCGCGCCACCGCCGGTGGGATACGTGAACGAGTTATTCAGGGGAAGGTTGGCCTGATCGATTCGATCAAGTCCCCAGGATGGCGTCGGCGCCTGTGTGGCGATCGCTCGCATCACCTGAACCGGCTCGACGTACTCCACCGATGGATTCGCGCGAATCGCGGCGAGTGCGTTCGCGTCTGCCTTGACTGCGAATCCGTTGATGGCGTCGCCGTACACGTACGTGATCTGAGCGCCTGCGGCCGCGGCCATGCTCAGCGCGGTCGCCGAGAGCTGTCCTTGGCTGACGATGGCTGAGCGCAACGCGACGATGTACTCGCTCGGAACCAGCGCTGTTTGAACGCTACTGCTTATCTCAGCGATCGGCGCGAGTCGCGCCGATCCCGTTGACGTGATCGGGTCGGAACATGCGGTGAGAGCTGCGCTGGCTACCGCAAGTAAGGCCAACTTCCTGTGCACGGTGCCTCCGGGGGGTGGGGAGGGAGGGAAAGATTGAATTGTGGGCGATGTCGTTAGGCTCGCGGTCGCGCGGCAAGGGGACGCCCAACAAAGACGCGGCAAATTAAATGAGCCCTCTCGAGCGCGCTAGCCACAATCGTGACTCATGGTTAGGCGCTCGCGGTGCCGCTCTGAAGCGGCCACGGCCATAAATGTGCAACGGCTCAACATGTGGCATTCGCGCCGCATGTCTAATCGCCCGCGGATCCCAATCGACGCGATCCGCGTTCCTCGTTAGGCATCGCCCGCCGATCGTCGGCGCGCGAAACAACGGCGCCTGAAAAGGCAATTCGTGTACCCATCGATCGCGCCGCGATTCCAAGTCGCTTGTGCGCGTCGCCGAGGGCGCGATCGTGGGACTGCAATCCATGCGTTTCCCGACGCTCGGAGCAGGCGCTTTCTCGTCGGCTGCGGGGCG
Source organism: uncultured Gemmatimonadaceae bacterium (assembly GCA_967720205.1). GTDB lineage: Bacteria > Gemmatimonadota > Gemmatimonadetes > Gemmatimonadales > Gemmatimonadaceae > DASYRX01. Next base: position 2,435 of record CBQVAZ010000038.1, read on the forward strand.
TTGTAGCCCCACAATGCTAAGAGAATCCCAATGAAACAGCGCTCGACTTGGTGCCCGCAGCGAGTGACTCCATTAAGATCCAACGCGTCCTAGCGCCGGACTCCAAGCGGTCTTATCGTGTTGGCCCCCTGCCTGTCACCTCCCACTGCACCTTTCCAATGCCCGGCGCCCGATTCAAGGCTCGTTATTCACGCATGACAAAGCAGAACTCGAATTCCTCGCAGAGCACCGATCACGACGGCGAGCTGTCACCAGCGCTGCGCGTACGGGCACAGGCCGATCAGCTCTTTCGCGCCGCGAGTGAATCCGTCCGTCAGCGCGAGCGATACGCGAAGCTGGTCGCCAGCTCCGCGGACGACAGCGAGCTGGAATCGACGCTGCGTCTCGCCTCGTTATGCGACGAGTTGCTCGGCGAAGCCGCAGAATCGTATGAGAGCGCAACGACGGCAGATAACGGCGCCGCCGATGAACCCTGGCGCCACACGGCCAATTCTCTCTGGATGGCCAGTCGTGAGTACGCGCGGCGTCACCATGAGGTGAATGAAAGCTCGCGAAAACTGAGCCAGCATTCACCGAGCAAACTGACCGAACTCGCGCTGCAGTACGACCTCGAGGCTTCAGCCCTCCTTGCGCTCGATCACGCACTCTCCGCGTACCGCAAGCATTGCCCGGACGCAGACTGCTCGGGCCAATCAGCGAAACGCGCCCGCGCGAGCTGAACTGCAGCAGGTCGGCGCCGCTATCGCGGCGCGCTTTTAGTATGCGACAGATGTAACCAGCGGAACCTCGTGCGCGCACGTAGGTAGCCAAGGGAGCCCTCGCCGCGCGAAACTACGCGCGCAACCCTTCGGAGAAGAGTTTGGACGCGCTGCGCGAGTTTCTGTTCAAGTATCCGCCGTATCTTTTTCAGCAGGGGACATTCGGTTTCTCCGGAGCGCGCCTAACGAGCATCATCGTGGCGCTCCTGGCACTCGCCGTGCTCGCGGTGAACGTGCTCATGCTGCGCCGCCTGCGCACCAACGGCATCGAACGCGCAGTACTCCTGGCCGGTCGCGTCGCCGCCGTTCTCGTTCTCGCCTGGTGCCTGCTTCGACCCGTGCTGGTCGTCGCATCCGCGGTTCCGTCACGCAACGTGGTCGCCGTGCTTGTCGATGACTCGCGCAGCATGCGGATCCCCGACTTCAATAACGCGCCGCGCGCTTCCTTTGTACGGCAGCACCTCTCGTCACCGGACAGCTCGCTCTATCGCGCCCTCGCCGAGCAGTTCCAGGTGCGCTTCTACCGTACGTCAGGCCGCGGCGGACGCGCAGCACCGCTCGCCGATTCGCTGTTCGCCTCGTCGCGCTCGCAGCTCGTAGACGCAGCGCTTCGCGTGGAAGACGATCTTGTAGGAACGCCCGTCGCCGGCGTCTTGCTCGTTTCTGACGGCGCGGACAACGGGTCGGAGTTAGGGGACCGCGATCGCCTCATGGAGCAGATGGTCGCGCTCAAGGCGCGCGGAGTGCCGGTTTTCACGATCGGCGTTGGAACGGAGCGATTCGCGCGCGACATCGAGGTCGTGAGCGTCACGGCGCCGCGCTGGGTACTGCGCGGCGGCAACGTGGTCGTCGAGGCCGTCGTTATGCAGCGCGGCTTCGGCGGCCGCACTGTTCCCGTGGAAGTCGAGGACGGCGGTCGCATCGTCGCGCGTGAAATGATCACGCTGCCCAGGGACGGCGAGGCGGTTACCGCGAGAGTACGCGCACCGGCAACCGATGCCGGAGCGCGGCTGCTCACGGTGCGCATTCCGCTGCAGGATGGGGAGTTGATCGACCGCAACAATGCGCGCACCGCGGTCGTCACCGTGCGCGCGCGTCGCGAGAAGATTCTCTACGTGGAGGGTGAGCCGCGTCCCGAAGTCAAGTTCTTGAGGCGCGCCGTAACGGCCGACTCGAACCTACAGCTCGTGACGATCGTGCGGACGGCGCGCGACAAGTATCTGCGCCTCAGCGTGGACGACAGTCTTGAGCTGGCGGCCGGATTCCCACGTACTCGGGAAGAGCTGTTCAAATACCGCGCGGTCGTGTTAGGCAGCATCGAGGCGTCCGCCTTCACGCTGGATCAGCTGCGCATGCTCGCCGATTTCGTGAGCGAGCGCGGCGGCGGACTCATCGCGTTAGGCGGCCGCTCGTCGTTCGCCGAAGGCGGCTTTCGCGGCACGCCCTTGGACGACGTGCTTCCGCTCGAAATGGTCGGCGATCCTGGTGAACCGGACAGTACGGCACTCAGGAATGTTCGCGCGGTTCTCACCGAGGCTGGCCGTTGGCACGCGGCTGTGCAGTTGGCCGGGAGCGATTCACTGACACGCGCGCGATGGGACTCGCTCCCGCCTGTCACGACGCTCAACCAGTTCGGGAGGCCGAAGCCAGGAGCGACCGTGCTGCTCTCGGCGCGTGACGTCGGCGGCGCGGAAACGCGGCCGCTGCTCGCCGTTCAACGATTTGGCCGCGGCCGCGCGGCGGCATTCGCGGCTCAGGACTCATGGTTGTGGCAGATGGCAGCCGAAGTGGAGGTCGAGGACGATTCGCACGAGACGTTTTGGCGTCAGCTGTTGCGCTGGCTCGTCACCGACGTGCCCGATCGCGTCGAAGTCGTCGCGGCGTCGGATGGCGCGCAGCCTAACGAAAGCGTGCGCATCCGTTCCGAGGTCTTCGACGAGCGCTTCGTGCGTGTGAACGGTGCCAGGCTCGTGGCCGACCTGGAGGCTCCGAACGGGACGCGCACGGCATTACCCTTCGAGTGGTCGGGGGCGCGCGACGGCGAGTATGTGAGCGACGCGCTGCTCGGCGACGTCGGTGTGTACACGGTGCACGCGAACGCGATACTGGCCGGTCCCAAGGCGGACACGCTGCGCGCAGAGCCCATACACCTGGCGGCTGTCAGCAGCGAGCGCGAATACTTCGGTGCGGAGCGACGCTCGGCGTTGCTGCGTCAATTGGCGGAGGAGACCGGTGGTCGCTACTACGAACCTAACGAGGCGATGAACGTGGCGCGCGATCTCGCGCACAGCGCGAGCGGCGTGACTGTCGTCGAGCGCAAGGACCTCTGGGACATGCCCGTGGTGTTCTTGCTGCTCGCGATGGTGCTCGCGGGTGAATGGGCGTATCGGCGCCGACGGGGGTTTGCGTGATCAGGACGCACGCGGCGTCGAAATGGTTATGTAGCGCAGTGACGGCACCCCTATCGTTGTTTTTAGGGGGGGCCCCCCACGCCCCAGCGCACAGCATGTTCGCCGCGCAAGCGACGCCACGCACGTACGTCCTCATCGTGAGCGGCGTGGGCGGCGACTCCGTCCACAGTGAGCGCTTTACCCGGCTTGCCCTCGAAACATCCGCCGCGCTGCGCACGCGCTTCGCGATCGAAGACACGCTCATCACGGTGCTCGCCGAACGACCCACGCAGGGTGTCGGCGGCGCGAGTGAGCGCGCGACGCGCGCGGCGGTGTCCGCGGCACTCTCGAGCATCGCGGCTCGAGCCCAGCCTAACGAGCGAGTACTGTTCGTCTACATCGGCCATGGCAGCGCCCAGTCCGGACGTCCGCAGCTCGCGCTGGTCGGGCCCGACCTCTCCGCCCCGGACCTCGCGGCGTTGCTCACCCCGATTCGTGCGACGACCGTCGGCGTCGTCCTCGCGGCGAGCGCCAGCGGCGACTTCGTGCGCCCGCTGTCCGCCCCAGGCCGTGTCATCATCACCGCGACGAAAAGCGGAGCCGAACAGAACGAATCGTTCTTCGCGGAATACTTCGTCGCCGCGTTAGGTAGCGACGCGTCCGACGCGGACAAGGACCAACGCGTTTCTCTCCTCGAGCTTTTCGCGTATGCGCGGAAGGAAGTCGCCCGCGTGTACGAGAACTCCAATCGTTTGCAAACGGAGCACGCCGTGCTCGACGACGACGGCGACGGCACCGGCCATGCCGACGCGGCAGCATCCGCTGCCGACGGCCAGCTCGCCGCGCGCGTTGCGATTGCACGAATCGGAGCGGTCGCTGTCGCGAGTGACCCGCGAGCAACACCTTTTCTGAAAAAGCGCGAAGAGCTCGAGCGCGCCATCGATTCACTGCGCACGCGGCGCGATCGCCTCTCCGCCGCGGAATACGACAGTCGGCTCGAAGACCTGGTTGTCCAGCTGGCACGTGTGAACCGCGATATGCGCCAGACGCTCGCCTCGCCGCCGCGCCAACCGTGAGACCGCGGTACTCTCGCAGCCTGCTTTTCGTCGCGGCGCTCGCCTTCGCGCCGATCTCGGCGTGCGCACAGACCGAGTCGGGCGCGCGTGCACAGGACGATGTCTCGGCCGCCCTGCGCACCGGCCGTTACGACGACGCGCTCGCCGCGCTGGAACGCCGCCTCGCGGCCAACCCGGGTGACATGAGCGCAGCGCGCACTCAGCTGCGCACGCTGCTTCTGCTCGGACGCACGAAAGATGGCGTGGCGTTAGGTGCTCGTCACGTGCAGCAGCCTAACGGCGCTGCGATCCTCACCACCCTCGGCCGGCTGCAGCGAGCCCAGGGCCACGACGCCGAGGCTAAGGCGACGCTCGAGCGCGCGCTCGCGGCCCGCGCGCCGGATTCACTGCGCGCGCGCCTGGAGCTGGCGATCCTGAAGTACGACGGCGGCGAGATCGCGCCGGCGATGGCCGCGTTCGACAGCTTCATCGACATCTTCAACGCCAGGGCGCGCACGTTAGGCGCGGAGGAACTGCTCGCCGTCGGCGTCGCGTGCCGCTACTTGGGCAAGGGCGACCCGCAGCTATTCCGTGACGCGCTGAGGGCACTCGATCAGGCGGTCGCGCGCGACAGCTCCGACGATGAAGCCGCCCTCGAAGTCGCCGCTCTCTTCCTGGAGAAGTACAACTTCGCCGACGCGAAGAGCTCGCTCGACCCCATCCTCGCGCGCAACGCCCGTCATCCTCGCGCACTGGCGCTCATGGCGCGCCTGCGTCGAGCGGAAGGGCACCCTGGCGAGGCGCTGACGCTCGTCACGCGTGCGATAGAGGCGGCGCCCGAACACGCCGAGCTGCGAGCCCTCGAGGCCAGTGTGTTGCTCGATCTCGAGCGGCTGGACGACGCCAGCGCGGCGGCGTCAAGGGCGTTAGGCGGGGATTCGACGCTGGCAACGGCACGAGCTGCACTCGCCGCGGTTCAGCTCCTCCGCGGGGACTCGTCAGGCATCGCGGCGCGGCGCTTGGGGTTAGCACAGCAATCACCCGACGAAGTGGCCTACTTCAGCGCCCTCGCTGAGATCGCCGGCCGCAACCGACTCTATCGCGAGGCATCCGAGTTCGCTCGCCGCGCGCTTCAGGCCGACAGCACTGACGCCCACGCCCTCGCGCTACTCGGCAACAATCTCCTGCGCATCGGGGAAATCGCTCAGGGAAGGTCTCGTCTCGAGCAGGCGTTCAAGCACGACCCATATGATGTCTGGACGAAGAACACGCTCGACCTGCTGGACACCGCACCGCAATACACGGAAGTCGCTGGCGAGCACGTGACCCTTGTCGTCGAGCGCAAGGATGCAGGATTGGTCGCCCTGTATGCGTTGCCGCTGGCGGAGCGTGCCTTCAGCGAGCTTGCTGCGCGCTACAAGTATCAGCCGCCCGGAAAAGTCCGCATCGAGCTGTATCGCAGCCACGCCGACTTCTCCGTGCGAACGGTCGGTCTCGCCGGCCTCGATGCGTTAGGCGTGAGCTTCGGACCCGTGGTCGCAATCCTCGCGCCCGCGGCGCGCCCCGCCGGCGAGTACAACTGGGGCTCCACACTCTGGCACGAGCTGACGCACACATTCACGTTAGGCGTGAGCGGCAACAAAGTGCCGCGCTGGTTCTCCGAAGGACTCTCGGTATACGAGGAGCATCGCGCCGAGCCCGCATGGGGCGCCGACGCGTCCCACGCCTTTCTTCAGGCGTTCCAGAGCAAGCGTCTCGTCGCCGTCAGTCGTATGAACGACGGCTTCATGCGACCCGCGTACCCTGAACAGATCGGCTTCTCGTACTACCAGGCATCGCTCATCTGCGAGATGATCGAGAAGGAGCGCGGCATCGACGGAATTCGGCGCATGCTCGCATTGTACGCCGCCGGCAAAGCCTCGGACGAGGTTTTCCGCAGTGTGCTCGGCAGCGAGCCAAAGGATATAGATGACAAGTTCACGCAGTATCTGAAGGATCGCTTCACGCGCGAGCTGACGTCTCTCACGACGATACCCACTACCGAGGGCAGCCCGCTGCAGCGTTCTATGGAACGCGCGCGCGAGTTGCGCGAAAAGGGCGACACGAAAGGCGCGATCGAGGAGTTGATCCGCGCGAAGGGGCTGGCGCCGAAGCTCTCTGGCGACGGCTCCCCGGCTGCGCAACTGGCCGAACTGTATGAGCAGAGCGGGGATAACCGCGCGGCTGTACGCGAGCTTCTCGAGGTCACGGCCGTGGACGAAGACGCCTATCGAGCCAACCTCAAGCTGGCATCCCTGACGCGTTCGTTAGGTGACTCATCCAATGCGATCGCCGCACTCGACCGCTTGATGTATATGCACCCTTACGAAGCGACGACACATATGGATCTGGCGTTGTTGACCGAAGCGCGCCGCGATTTCGATCGCGCGGTCCGTGAGCGGCGCGCCGTGCTGGCGCTCGATCCGCCGGATCCTCTCGAGGCTCAGTACTCGCTCGCAGCGGCGCTGTTTGCCGCTGGGCGCCGCGCGGACGCGCGTAGTGAGCTTTTGCGTTTGCTGGACCGCGCACCACATTTCGAGAAGGCGCAGGAGCTCCTGCTCAAGGTGCGGGAAGCGCCTCCTACTCCGGAGTAACGAGGTCACCGTGGCGGTCCGACGCGTCGCACTCGCTGTGCTCGGCCTAACGATAGCCGCAACAGTTGTCGTCGCCCAGCAGTTTGGGGGACGCAGCCGCAATCGCGGGCGCGATCCGTTACCGAACGCGAGCTATGATGGACGCTACACGTTCTTCCGCGCGCGCTTCGAGCCGTATACGGGCGGGCGTGACCTCAAGTGGGACCACGACTACCCCCGCGCCGAATCGCACTTCATGAAGATCCTGCGTGAGCTGACGACCATTAAGCCACGCTTCGACGGCGGCAACATCTATTCGTTTGATGAGCCGGAGATGTACAAGTACCCAATCGCGTATGTCTCGGAGCCTGGATTCTGGACGCTGAGCGAGGCCGAGATCGTCGGACTGCGCAAATACCTGCTGAAGGGCGGCTTCCTCATCTTCGACGATTTTGCCGATGCATATGAATGGCAAAACTTCGAGGCGCGCATGCGCGAAGTGCTGCCTAACGCCAATATCGTGCAGCTCGACGTCACGCACCCCATCTTCGACTCGTTCTTCCATATCAAGTCGCTCGACATGGATCATCCATATCGCGGCGTGAAAGCCGAGTTCTGGGGCATCTACGAGGACAACGACCCAAGTAAACGCCTGATCGCCATCATCAATTTCAACAACGATATCGGCGACTATATGGAATGGTCCGACGAGGGCTTCCTCCCGATCGACCTCTCCAACGAAGCCTACAAGCTCAGCGTCAACTACATCGTGTACGCGCTCACGCATTAACCGGAATCCGTTGTGAAACCATTCACTGTTGACGCCAGTTCACCGACCGCTGTCCACGCTGACGTCGCGCTCGCTGACAAAGTTCGTGCCGTTCGTGAACGCATCCTTGCCGAGCTGCGCAAGATCATCGTTGGTCAAGACGCCGTTATCGAGGAAACGCTCGTCGCGCTCTTCGCCGGCGGACATTGCCTTATTGTCGGCGTTCCGGGACTCGCGAAGACGCTGCTCGTGCAGAGTCTGGCGCAGGCGCTCGATCTCAAGTTCCAGCGCATCCAGTTCACGCCGGACCTGATGCCGTCGGATATAACGGGAACGGACATCATCCAGGAGGATCCCGCGTCAGGCAGACGCGACATGGTGTTCATGCCTGGGCCGGTCTTCGCGAACATCCTCCTGGCCGACGAGATCAACCGCACGCCGCCCAAGACGCAGGCCGCGCTGCTCGAAGCGATGCAGGAGAAGCGCGTCACGGTGCAGGGAAGAACGTACACGCTCGAGCCGCCGTTCTTCGTCTTCGCGACGCAGAACCCCATCGAGCTCGAAGGAACGTATCCGCTCCCCGAAGCGCAGCTGGACCGCTTCATGTTCCAGATTCACATCGGCTACCTGTCCGCCGACGAGGAGCTCGAGGTCGTCAAAGAGACTACGTCGATTGCGATTCCGGAGCTCGCGCGGGTCGTCAGCGGCGGCGACATCGTCAAGCTACAGCAGGTCGTTAGGCAGGTACCAGTCGCCGACGCCGTTGCGAATTACGCGATTGCGCTGGCCCGCGCGTCCCGGCCCGGCCCCAACTCGCCCGATTTCATCAAGGATTGGGTTGCCTACGGCGTCAGCGTTCGTGCCGCGCAGTTCCTCGTGCTGGGCGGAAAAGCGCGCGCGCTCCTCCATGGCCGGCTGCACGTGAACTTTGACGACATCGTCGCGCTGGCGCATCCTGTTTTGCGCCACCGGATCCTGCTCAACTTCCGGGCGCAGTCCGAGCGCGTTACAACCAACGCGATCATCGACAAACTGCTCGCCGCTGTCCCGCGTCCAGCATCGGGGTTGTGACCGCTCCGCACCCTGCTCCTGCGGCTGCTCACATTGCGAGCGGTCTCGATCCGCGCGTCCTCGCGCGGATCGACAATCTGGAGCTCGTCGCGCGCGCTGTTGTCGAGGGGTTCCTGAACGGCCTGCATCGCTCGGTGCAGTTAGGCTTTTCGACCGAGTTCGCGCAGCACCGCGCCTACGTCCCTGGCGACGATCTTCGCCGACTCGACTGGCGCGTCTATGCTCGCACGGACCGCTACCTAATTCGCGAGTACGAAGCGGAGACAAACACGAACGTCATGGTCGCGCTCGACGTCTCCAAGTCCATGTCGTACAGCTCCGGCGGAGTCACGAAGCTCGACATCGGGCGCGTGATCGGTGCCTCGCTCGCGTACCTGGCGCAGCGTCAGCGCGATCGCGTGGGCTTTGCGGCATTTGCCGCCGATATCGCCGAATACATTCCGCCGGCCGCCGCTCACTTCCAACTCGTCCTTCACGCGTTAGGCCGAGCACAGCCACGCGAGCGCGGCGAGCTGGCCAAGCCGCTCGCTCGACTTGGGGACGCATTGCGTCGGCGCGGGATCATTGTGGTGCTTACAGATTGCTACGAAGCGCCAGGCGTAGTCGCAGACGCGATGGGCGGTCTGCGCACCAGCGGCCACGACGTCGTCGTCATGCACATCCTGGATCGGGCGGAGTTGGACTTCCCGTTCGAAGATGCCGCCACGTTCGAGGACCTCGAAACCAAAGAGCGTATTCCGCTCGTCCCGGCGCGCATGCGCGACCGCTACCGCGAGAGCATGCGTGAGCACATGCTCACTCTCGAGCGCAAACTGCTCGAGCGCGGCGTGGACTACGTGACAGTCAACACCTCCATGCCGATCGAGGACACGCTCTTCAACTATCTCGTTAGGCGTGAACGCCTGCGCCGCGTCAGGTAGCGCGTAGTGTCGCTTCTCGTACCGCTCTTTCTCGCCGGGCTGGCTGCGATCGCCGTTCCAATTCTCGTGCACCTGGTGCACCGCGAGCGCTCGATCGCCGAACGCTTTCCCTCGGCGATGTTCTTGAGAAAGGAGCCGTACCGCGCCATGGCTCGGCAAAAGCTGCGGCACTTGCTGCTCTTTGCGCTCAGAGTGCTCGCTGTCGCGCTGCTCGCCTTCGCGTTCAGCCGGCCGTTCTTCACGCGAAAAGTGGCGCGCACAGCGGTGACGGCGTCGGGCAAGGATGTCGCCATCCTGCTAGATCGCTCTGCGAGCATGGGCTATGGCGATCGCTGGAGTCGCGCCCGCGCCGCCGTGGAGCGAACGCTGAGCTCCCTCAGCGCGGATGATCGTGCGGCTTTAGTTGTGTTCGACACGCGCGCGGCGCAAGTCGCACCGTTGGCAAACGATCGCAGTGTTGTCCGCACGGCGCTGTCGGCCGAACGCGTGTCGACGCGCGGCACTCGTTATGTGCCCGCGCTGCAGCTCGGCAAGCGCGTGTTAGGCGAGGGGGGACGGGCGTCGCGCGAGCTGGTGCTCGTCAGCGATTTCCAACGCTCCGGCTGGGACGTGCGCGACAACCAGGCGCTCGCCGGCGGCGAAAAGCTGACGTCGATCGACGTCTCCGGTGAGGACGTGATCAACGTCGCGTGGCGCGGCGTTACCGTGGAGCGCGACAGTGCGGCGTCGAACGATGCGGTGCGCGTCATTGGACGCGTCGCGAACGCCGGCCCCGCGAAACGTGGCGTTCGTGTCACCCTGGCGATCGGACCACGAGAGGTCGCGGAGCAGAAGGTCGATCTGCCGGCTGACGGTGGCGCGACGGTGACATTTGCGGGACTCCGCGTTGCTCCGACGGCCAACGAGGCTCGCCTTGTCGTGCACGGCGACACGTACGCACTCGACGACACGCTGCGGCTGCTTCTCGAGCGTCCGCGACATGTATCCGTTCTGATCATCGAGCCGGCGGGGGCCGGCGATCGCGCATTCTTCCTGCGCGAGGCGCTCGCGTTAGGTGCCTCGCCGAGCTTCGACATGCTGCAGCGCACGCGCAGCGCGCTCTCGGTCGCCGACCTCGCGTCCCGCGACGTGATCATCCTGCACGACGCGGGATGGCCGACCGGCGCGACAGGAGATCGTCTGCGCGACCGAGTCGCGAATGGAGCGGGGCTCGTCATTGCGTTAGGCGACCGCGCCACACCCGATGAATGGGCGCGCGCTCCGCGCGATATTCTGCCGCTTCCGGTGCGCGCGCCGACGGATCGCAGCGCCGGTCGCGGCGGCGCGCTCGGCTGGATCGATCGCACGCACGCGGCGCTGGAGACGTTTGCAGGTAGTCGGTCCGGCGACCTGAGCGCCGCGCGCTTCGTGCGCTATCGTCCGATCAGCGATACGCTCGGCGGGCGTGTGCTCGCGCGCTTCGATGACGGTACAGCAGCGCTCGTCGAGCGCAACGTCGGTCGCGGGCGTGTGCTCCTGTGGGGAGGCGGCTTCGGCATCGAGTGGTCGGACTTTCCAAGGCAGCCTGTTTTCCTGCCATTCATTCACGAAATCATGCGCTATGCCGCCGGGTATCGTGCGCCGCGCGTGGCACAGAACGTCGGAGACGTTGTCGATCTCGACGATGCGTTAGGCGCTGCTGGCGTGGCGACTTCATCCCAGGCGATCGTGGCGATCAAACCATCCGGCCAGCGTCGTCGCTTTGCGGCAGATACAGGGCGTCGCTCGCTGTCGCTGGATGAAGCCGGGTTCTTCTCACTGACAGGAGCCGGCGCACCAGGCAGCCGACCGACGCTCGTCGCCGCGAACCTGGATCCGCGTGAAAGCGAGTTCGACACGTTCGATCCGACGCGCC
>CBQVAZ010000039.1:0-13876 GCA_967720205.1 uncultured Gemmatimonadaceae bacterium
GCCAAGACTTTATGCACGCGCTTGGGGTCAGACCCCTTTAGCCGCAGGCGGCGCGTCAGCTGACGCTAGCTCGGCCACGCACCGAGTAAGCGTCGCAGCGCTATGATCTGGCCGACGTGATACGCGTTGTGGTCCACGACCAGCACAAGCTCGCGCGCGTATGTCTGCCCCGAGCCGTGCGGAATCTTCTCGGATAGGTCACGAGACGTATCGGCCGCGATGTCCTGAAGGGCAGCGATATCCTTCTTGAAGGCCGCGAGGCATTCATCCCACGCGTTAGGCGACTCCGGCTCCGCGCTCTTTGGCCAGTAGTCATCTGGAAAGTGCATCTCTTTGTAGTCCGGATTGATGCAGAAATCGTAGATGTCATGTTGCGCCCGGCGCATGTGTTCGACGATCTGCCAGATCGACCAGGGGAGCCCGGGCGCCACGGCACCCCGAAGCTTGGCCGGCAGGCCCGCCAAGGCGCTGTCCAGGGACGCGTGCGCGTCCTGCCAGGCGAGCGAAGAGTGCAGAAGAGCACGAAGCGGATCGCTAGGAGTCTGGCTCACGTTGTGTACCTCGATGTGACCACTCGCCATGCATGATGGCCCGTCGGATGATTTTCAAGACGCAATCTCAGCACGAGACAACGGGTGGGAGTCGTACTCGCGGCCGCAAGGCACCGCTTCGCATCAGCGGACCTGCGCCTGATAGTCGGCCCTGACCGACTGCCACCGCGTGACGAGCTGCTTCATCGCAGCCGTGTATTCATCGACTTGCTGCCGAATTTGCGCCGTCGGCGTGACATCGGCGTCCTGGAGCGCATCGTAGAGTGTCACGAGCGCCCCGTGCGCACGCGTTAGGCTCATCGCGCCCACGGGCGCGCCGAAGCCGCCGCCAGCGCCGAGCACTTCATTGACGCGCTGCTCCAGCGCCGTGAGTCGTTGCGGCAAATCGCGCAGGCGAGCGGAGGCGGCGCGCGCCTCGACGATCGCTTCGTAGCCCAGTGCGAGCCCCTCGGTGACGCGCATGGAGAGTCGCTGCATTGCGACGATTCCGGGAGCGGGCGTTTTGACGCGCGGATCCATGCGGACAGTGATCGGTTGCGTGTAGGTGCGTCCGTTGACTGTTAGGCGAAGCGTGTACCGTCCTGGAAGGACCCACGGTCCGAGCGGCTGCAACTCGGTGCTGCCAGGGACCGCGGCGATGGGATAGGAGAAGTTGAAGACCTTGGGCCGAGGGTAGTGCAGGTCCCAGATGAAACGGTGCATGCCGGGCGCCGCGGAGAGCGTGCGCGGCTGTCGCGGCCAATACATCGGAATGTTCGCGCTCGAGTCGATGCGTTCGGGTGTGTCGTCGCTCGCGTAGCGCCTAACAAGCGCGCCGGCGCTGTCGCGAACTTCGAGGCTGACGACGCCCGACACGCCGGATGGCAGGTAATAGTCGATCGTCGCGCCGTCCGGCGGATTTTCCGCCGTCGGTTCGTCAGGCGGGAGCGGCGTGTCTGTGTTCATGTTCCAGCGTACGCGATATGCGAGCGCTGGTTTGTAGAGGACCGCGTCGGTCGCAGGCGCGCCGGCCGCGAGCTGCCTAAGCAGCGTGATGTTGTCCAGAATCCAAATGCCGCGGCCGTGAGTCCCCACGGCGACGTCGTCATCCTTGATGATGAGATCGCGAATCGACGACGCGGGCATGTTGAGACGCAGCGATTGCCAGTGATCTCCATCGTCGAAGCTGACCCACACATGCGTCTCACTGCCGGCGAAGAGTAGCCCTCGACGCTGCGGGTCCTCGCGCACGACGTTGATCGTCGCGCCGCTGTCGATGCCGGTTACGATACGCGTCCACGACTTGCCGCCGTCGCGTGTTCTATAGATGTGCGGCCTTAAGTCGTCCAGCCGGATTGTGTTGATGGCGGCGTACGCGGTATTCACGTCGAAGTGCGACGCATCCATGAGCGAGACTTTGCTCCAGGGCTTGTCGCGCAGCGCGGCCGGCGTCACATCGCTCCACGTCGCGCCGCCATTCGTCGTCAGGTGGATCAAGCCGTCGTCCGTGCCGACCCAGATGCGGCCCAGCTCGAGCGGGGAAGGGGCGATCGTGTAGATGACGCCCGGATGCCGCGCCGTCGCGACGGCTGAATTGGCGTACTTCCCCACGTTAGGTGGCACCAGCGAATCGCGGCGCGTGAGATCCGGCGAGATCTGTGTCCACGACTGGCCGCCTGTCGTCGTTTTCCACAACACGTTCGACGCGAAGTAAAGCGTGCGCTTGTCGATCGGTGAAAAGAGGATCGGCATCGTGCGGATCACGCGGTAATCCGCTGTGCGTACGGGACGCGGCCCTATGTTCGCTGTCTGACCCGTGCGGCGATCATAACGAGAGACCTTCCCACCATACACGATGTCGGGATCCAACGGATCGGGCGCGACGTAGCCGTACTCCTCCACGCCGACGGTCGTCCAATCGCGCACCGTGACGCGGCCCCAGTCGCCGCGACTCGACACGCACGCGGAGCCTGACTCCTGTTGCCCACCGCACACGCGATATGGGAACGCGTTGTCTGCCGTTACGTGATACAGCTGCGCCGTCGGCTGATTGTACCAGGTGCTCCACGTCGCGCCGCCGTTCGTCGTGACGATCGCGCCCTGATCCGCCGCGATGAGGATAATGTCCGGATTCTGAGGATTGATCCAAATGCGATGGTAGTCATCCCCGCCGGGCGCGCCGCGGATACCAGTAAACGTCTTGCCGCCGTCGATTGATTTCCACACCACGATGCTGCCGGTGAAAACGATGTCCGGATTCGTCGGATGCACTTTCACTTCCGCGAAGTCAGACGCCCGGTTGGTGACGCGCGAGTCCGAGTTCACGAGATACCAGCGCTCACCGCCATCGTCCGACCGATAAAGCCCCGCCCCTCGCCGAGCCTCCACTGTCGCGAACAACCTGTTAGGCATGCTCGGCGCGACTGTGATGCCAATGCGGCCCAGTCCGTCCTGCTCGAATGTGGGGATACCGGTCATGATGCGACGCCACGTCGCGCCGCCGTCGGTCGATTTGTGGATCGTGCTTCCGGGTCCCGTGAACACGCCATTCTCCCACGGACCTTGGCGCGACTCCCACAACACGGCGTAGATCGTGTTCGCGTCGCTCGGATCGAACGCGACGTCGATGCCGCCGGTGTTCTCATCCTGGTAGAGAACCTTCTCGAAGGTGCGTGCGCCATCGAGCGAGCGGAAGATTCCGCGCTGCTCGTTAGGTCCGTACGGATGTCCCAACACGGCGACGAAGAGCCGATCGGGGTTGCGTGGATCGACGATGATCTGCGGGATCTGCTGGCCGTCACGCAGCTGTCCTGTGTGGCGCCACGTCTTGCCGCCATCCGTCGATTTGTAGATGCCGTCTCCGGTCGAGAGGTCCGGCCGCTGCAAGCCTTCGCCGGTGCCGACATACATGATGTCTGGATTCGACGGCGCGATCGCGATGGCGCCGATGGAACCGGTTGGCTGGTCGTCGAAGATCGGTCGCCACGTGCGCGCGTAATCGTCGGTCTTCCACACGCCGCCGTTCGTAACGCCGATGAAGAAGACGTTAGGCTTGCTCGGGATCCCGACGGCGGCTTTTGTGCGTCCGCCGCGATAGGGGCCGATCATACGCCACTTGAGCGGCGTCAGGAGCGCCGAATCGACCTGCTGTGCGCCGCTAGGAACGCCTGCGATCGATCCCAGGATGACCGCGAGCGCCACGCGCCACGTCGCCATGTGCGAGCTCCTGCTTGAAATGAGACAGGCACGATTGTGTCTGACGGTCTCGCCCGCCGCAACGCCCTATGATCCGTTGCTCGGCTCTTATGCGGTGCCGACTGGCTCCGCGATCGAGTTCAGTAGCAGGTAATCGATGTGCACGTAGTCCCGGATGCGAACGACGCGACCGTCCTGCCACCACAGCCTAACGGCGGTGACTGGCTGCCACTCGCCGGCGAGACGCCGCCAGTGCACGATGACAGGCTCACCGTCGACAGCTGCGAGTGAGAAGCGCCAGTCAAACGGGAGCGCTGTGTAGTTGCTAAAGTAGTTGAGCCCGACATCGAGCATGGTTCCCTCAGCGGCTCCGACAACCTCGAGTCGCGCATCTGCCTGGATGAGGCGACGCAGGGCATCCCAATCGCGACGGTTGAAGCAGTCGACGTACGCTTCGAATAGCCGCCGCTCTTCTCCATCCAATGCAGCGTGAGTTGGAGACGCGCGAAGCTCGCGAAGCTTGGCGCGTCCTCGGTGCAGGGCCGCCTTCACACCGCCCACCGTTGAATCCACGACGACCGCAACTTCGTCCAGGGCGTAACTGAGGACGTCTTTCAAAAGCACCGCCGCACGCTCCTTGGGAGGCAGCTCTGTCACGAGCGAAGCAAGCGCGTCGTCGATCGCCGCGTCGTCCGACAGCGGTGTTTCGGGGGTAACGGCTTGCAGGATCTCGTTAGGCGTATGCAGCACGGTGTCTTCCCTCGCGCGCCTCTCTCGGCGCAAGAAGTCCACACACTTGTGGTGGGCAATCCGGAAGAGCCACGGCTCGAGCCGATTCTCATCCCTCAGCGATCCGAGGGAATAGAACGCCTCCGCCAAAGTTTCCTGGACCACATCTTCTCCGTCCAACGCCGAACCGCACATGCGCGTGCAGAAGCGATGCAGCTTGGGTCGCAGGCCCGCAACTGCAGCGAGAAAACGCTGGCGAACGACTCCTAACGAGTCACGCAACGCAGGCGAGTCGTCAATGCTGAACGCTTCCATCTCCTTCATTTCGTCTGATCGTGATCCGTCTCTTCATTGAATGACGGATTTCGCCACGCCAAAGGATACGTCCCCGGCGCGTATCCTTTTCACCCGATGCCTCCGACAATCACATAGCGGCAGGGCATCGCCCTGCGCGATCACTCTTTTCGCCGGAGAACCCGCAAATGCAGCTACGCACTTTTGTGCTGCTCGTGGCGATAGCACCCACAGCAGCGTCCCAGATTCAGGCTCAAGCAACAAAAAGGTATCCGCCGCTCGGCGAGTATCTCATGCCGCGTGATCCGGAGATAGCGCTGGCTCGCAGCGCTGCCCCGGCGAACATCTCTGACAAAGCGACGATCAAGGTGCTGACGAGCTCGGGGTACGAAGTCGCTCACAAAGGCGACAACGGCGTCGTGTGCGTCGTGCTTCGCGGCTTCGCTGCTCCGACCTACACGCCAGTGCAGTTCCGCGATTTGGTCTATGACTCATCCGTACGCGCGCCGATCTGCTTCACGCCGCCGGCTGCGCTGACGGCGCTGCCCTACTACGAGCTGCGAACAAAGCTCGCGATGAGCGGCAAAGCCCCGGACCAGATTGCGCAAGCGGTCCAGACCGCGTACGCCAACGGCCAGTTGCCGAAAAGAGACGCCGTCACCTTCGCCTATATGTGGTCTGGTCACCAACATCTCGGACCAGGAATCGATGCGTGGCGTCCTCACATGATGGTCTTCGCGCCTAACCAGGACAACTCGATGGTGGGCAACAACGAATTTGGGAGTCCTTTGCCTCAAGTGACCGACGACGCCGGAACGCCCTTTACGGTGGTTGTCATCCCCGTCGATCCGAAGCTCGCAGTTCGTCTTGGGAGCGTGCCATGATCCTCGTGACTAGGGCGCGCTCGCGTTCAATCTCGCTAATGGAGACCAAACCATGAAACAGATGATGGTGCAATACCGGGTCAAAGCCGATCGCGCTGAGGAGAATGCGCGCTACATCCGGGACGTATTCAGCCAGCTCCAGAAGGAGGCACCGCCCGACCTGCGATATTGTGCATTCCGGCTCGAAGATGGAGTGACCTTCGTTCACATCGTTTCGAACGAAGCACCTAACGGTGCCGACCCACTTCGCGAGCTACCTGCGTTTCGCGCATTCAGCGCCGACATCAAAGACCGGTGCGAGCAACCGCCGGTGTTCACGAACCTCAGCGTGGTCGGGTCATACCGCGCGTTCGGTGAGGCTGACTCGATCCGCCCCGGTTAGCGGTTGTGCACCGCGCGAATATGAGCCTGTCCCGATCTGTGGACCGGCTCGTATTCACGCATGTGACCGGCGACCGTGTAGCGCCACCGCTGATAGCGCAGGAACAATGTCATGAGCAGGATTGCGGCGAGCACGCCTAACACGACCGCAACCGTGCGGCTGTTCAGCAAGTGCCAGAGTAACATCGCGACGCCCGCTCCGCCGACGATGCTATTAATGACTGCGACGAGGCTCGCATTCGTCGTTATGAAGGCGAGAAAGACACCCAAGCGCAACGCCGGCGGCTTCTTCGCTTCGGGCCAGCGTCCGGTCTCCGGCGAGAACAGCTCCTGCGCATCTGGCGAGAGCGTTCGGTAGTACTCTCGAATGCGCGCCACGTAGACGAGCAGCTGCATCATCTCGAGGTTGGCGTCGACCAGACGCACGCACGTGAAAACGCCGATGAGGAATACCGCGGGGAGCACTGTCGCTATGAACGGCGTGAAGATCGTCGGCGTTCGCGACACGAACCCAAAAGCGACGAGCGCGCTGGACAACGAAAACACATACAGCGACGCGCGCTGCGCGGATTCGCTGTTCGTCGCGCTCATCGAGCTCTGGACGACGAAGTGCTCCGTCGTCAACGCCGACATGAAGGCGGCGGCGTCTCGGTCTTTGCTCTGCATACCCTACCAGTCGCTACATACGAACGCCTAACGACTGACCATCGCGTGGATGTTGCCGTCCGGATCCTTGAACCACGCTGCTTTCATGTCACCCATCACATGCACGTCGCCCTTGAGCGTGACCTCTGGCATGTCGGCGTAATGCTCGAAGGCAACGCCTTTGTCCGTCAGCGACTTCACCTCTTGCTCGATGTCGTCGCCGACGCCCCATGTCGCCACGGTCGCCTTGTTCGTGCCGGCGAACTCCGACTTGTACACAAGGACACGCGTGTTGCCGCCCTTGTACACAATGGCGTCTTCGCCCTCATGGTCGATAGGCGTTAGGCCGAGCGTGCCTTCGTAGAACTGCTTGGCTTTCTCGAGATTTCTGACCGGAATGGTCGCGGTCGCATCCTTGTTTCCGAGCATCGCAAACCTCCTGACAGTTCTGGGCGCTCCGTCGTATACGAGCTGAGCCCTGGTGCCTACGGTTGAGCCGTGCGCCCAACAGCGCCGCAGGAATCCGGCCAGACGGATGTGCGAACGGTCTCGATCGCTAGCGCTTCTTGCTATCGATGTCGACGGCGATGCTGCGCCACTTCCCCTGATTGAAACGAAGCACGCTCAGCACGCAGCGCGTCGCATGACCGAGGAGAATTGCGATCCAGATGTCAATCGGGTCCAGCGTGCTGATCCGCTGGATCACGAAGCAGATGCCTAACGGCACAAAGATCTGCGAAACGATCGAGATATAGAGCGGGCTCTTCGTGTCGCCCGTGCCCTGCAAGCCGCCCGTGTAAGTGAGAGCAACCGCAATGAACAGCCCCGACAGGCTCAGGACGCGCAGCAGCTGGACGCCGATCTCGACGACGGCGGGCTCGTTCATTCCGAAAACGAGGAGTAGCTGCCTGGGGAAGAACAGGAAGAAGGAGCCGATGAACACCGCGCCCACCAGACCGTAGCGTGCTGCGAGGTGCACGGCCTGGTCGGCGCGATCGGGGTTCTTAGCGCCCAGGTTCTGACCCGCGACAGCTGCGGCAGCGCCCATGAGCCCGACCGACGTCCACGTGATCAGCGAGAAGAGTTGCGTATACGAGACTGCAAATGCGGCCTGCGCCGCCGCGCTTTGCGCCAACGATCCGATGAACGCCAGCATGAACACGCCGCCGATATTCATCGCGATTCCCTGAATGCCGGTCGGAAGTCCGAAGCGGAACAGCGAGCGGATGATCGTCCAATCGGGCGCCCAACTTTGACCGCGCGGGAACGAAACGACCCAGCCGCCGTGCCAGAGCTTATACACGGCGAAGATCGCTAACAGCCCCGACGCGATCGCCGTCCCCATCGCGGCACCCTTGGTGCCGAACGCTGGAATCGGTCCCAGTCCACGAATGAGCACGATATTCAGCACGAGATTCAGGACCGTGAGCGCGATGCCTAGCACCATCGGAGTGCGCGCGTCGCCCGCCGAGCGCAGAGCGCCGCTCAGCATGTAGAACACGAGCATTCCGCTGCTCGCGACGAACATGATGCGCAAGAACGGCAGCGCTTCGGCCTTCACCGCGGGCGCCGCATTCACAAGATCGAGCAGCCACGGCGCCGCGAAATAACCGATCGGCGCCATGATGCCTAACGAGATTCCGATGGCGGTCAGGAACGCCTGATAGACGACGCGATTGACCTTGTCCTCATCACCGGCTCCCGCGAAACGCGAGACCAGCACGCTCATCCCGGTAAACAATGACGTGATGAAGACGATGACGATAATCACGATCTGCCAGCTCACGCCGATCGCGGCATTCCCCTTGTAGCCGACGAGGTTTCCCACGAGCGCGTGGTCTACGATCCCCTGCAAGCCGCCGATGATGTTCGTGAGCATCGTCGGCCACGCGATCTTCCATACGGCCTGACGCAGCGGCCCTTCGACGATCGATCGATCGTAGCGCCGCTTTTCTGTCGTTGCAGTTGGCGCCGCCGGTATTACTGGCGCGCTCACGACGGATTCCGCGGCTGGCGCTGAGACGTCAGTCATTGGGTCTCAAGCATAGCGCGCAGACACACTGATCGCCGCGCCCTTGAAGTAACGCTGACACGCTCGCGCCTGCCCTCCGAGCCCGACTGCACGCGTCGAACTCGCTTGGATTCAAGGTCCGAATGCGGCACGCGCTCGAGTAGAAGGCCACCAATCCTGTTTGGAAAGCGGAGCGGCCACCGCTGACCGTTCCGTCGAAATCCAACACAGGAGGACCGATGAAACGAGCGTTGTGCGCCATCCTATTCATCTTCATCGTCGTATCGGGCTGCTCAAAAGAGACACAAGTCACGCAAGCGCTCGCGCCGCGCGAGCTCATTCCACCAAACGACGTACTAGGCCAATTCGTTCCCCAGACTCAGTACAGCGTGGTAAAACTGCCCTCGCTCGGCGGCACGATCAGCAGAGGTAACAGCATCAACGAGCGCGGCTGGATCGCCGGCACATCGTTCGTCACCAACAACGCTGCTCGGCACGCCGCTCTCTGGCGCGAGGGGTCCGTTCTCGACCTCGGTACGCTCGGTGGCCCGACACTCAACAGCAGCGTGCAGTGGCCGGGACAAAACAACCAAGGGATGGTTGTCGGTATCTCGCATACAGCCGTCGACGACACACTCGGCGAGACATGGAGCTGCTCGGCATTTCTCCCGTTCGTGGGGAAGACGTGCGTCGGATTCTTCTGGGAGAACGGAGTAATGACTGCGCTGCCAACGCTGGGCGGCGATAACGGCTTCGCGACCGGCGTCAACAACCTCGGCCAGGTTGTTGGCTGGGCCGAAACGAAGGTGCATGACCCGACCTGCGACGAGCCCCAAATGCTTCAGTTTCATGCAGTTATGTGGGAGCCGAAGAAAGGAACCAAGACTGTATTGCAGCCGCTCAAGGCCGACTCGGCATCAGCTGCAACTGCGATCAACGACAGGGGACAGGCGGTCGGAATCTCAGGCGAATGCGACGTTGCAGTCGGCCGCTTCAGTGCGCGCCACGCGGTGATCTGGGAGAAGGGCGAAACGAACGAGATTCCGAACCTTGGGGGAATCAGTTGGCACACGCCGATGGCGATCAACGAGCTGGGTGATGTCGTCGGTTTCTCGAACCCGCCGGGCGATCCAAACGGTGAATTCATCGTGCACGCGTTCTTTTGGAGCCGTCGCGGAGGCATCAAGGATCTCGGCACACTTCCAGGCGATTCGACGAGCCAGGCGTTGGGTATCAACGCGCGCGGTCAGGTTGTGGGTTTGTCGACGAGCAAGGCGGGCACCAATCGCGCGTTCATTTGGCAAGACGGCGTGATGGCGGATCTGCAGAAGCTCATGGTCCCCGGCTTCGCCGACAGTTTGATATCCGCGCAGGACATCAATGATCAGGGACGCATTACTGGTCGGCTCTTTGACAAGAGCACGAGCCAGCTCGTGACGTACGTGGCGACGCCGATTCCTCGTTAGGCGGGGCATAAAGATCAAAAGCCGAACACGGAGAACGCAGAGTCCCGTTTGCGACACGCACTCCGAACTCGGGAGCAGTTGATTACACAGTTGCTTGTCCTCTGCGTTCTCTGCGGTAAAGGCTCATGCCGATCGCAGCCCGCTCACGTAACAGCGCCATGCGAGTACAGAACGTGGGACAGATCACAGTCATTCTCCGTGGACGCGAAATCATGGCGACGAACGTCACACGGGCGGTTACCGCGCCCGCTCGATGCCGTCTTCGGACTATGCGCCGCCCGCCAGCCCAGACACGCCTGCCGATTCGCGCGCTCGCTGTTGTAATGATTGCTGTCGCGCTAGGCTGCTCGATCGAGGGACCGACGACGAGTGCCACGGATACGTCGTCGACGACACCGCCGCCTCCAGCGCCCGGGTCGCCTAACGTCGGCGTCGTATTGCTCGAGGATTTCTCCGCCCGCCGAGTCTTTCCCGCGACGAACTGGTGGAACCTCGACGTGTCGAATGCACCAGTCGACCCCAATTCGCGCGCGATCATCGACTGGATCAGTGGACGCACGTCCGGGAATACGACGGCGACCCGCCGCATGCATCCCGACTTCGGCCCGCCGCCGTACGGCATTCCATATATAGGTGTCAGCGGCGCTCAGGCACTCACCGCGGTGACATTCACAGCATACGGCGACGAGAGCGACGCCGGCGCGCCGGGACGCCCGGCCGGGTATCCGATACCTAACGAGGCCCGCTCGCAAGCGAACTACATCGAAGGTGCCGTACCCGGCGGCGGCAACAACGGCGATCGCCATCTCATTATCATCGATCGCGACCGTTGGCTCCTGTTCGAGACATTCGCCACGCGCTGGAACGCACGATGGGAAGCTGGCTCCGGAGCCACCTTCGACCTGTCGGCCAACGGGCGTCGCACAGACGGCTGGACTTCGGCCGACGCCGCAGGCCTCGCGATCTTCCCCGGCTTGGTGCGTCAGGACGAAGTCGCTGCGGCAGGGCCGATCACGCATGCGTTTCGCGTGACGACACGCGCGACGAACGGCTACGTATGGCCAGCCTCGCACCGAGCCGGCAGCACGACAGGCGCACCGCCGTTAGGCGCTCGCCTGCGTCTCAAAGCGTCGGTGGACTTGAGCGGCTATCCGCCGTCGGTGCGTAAGATCTTCCAGGCGATGAAGACGTACGGCCTCATCGTGGCCGACAACGGCAGCGACATGTACGTGACGGGGACAATGGATGCGCGGTGGGATAACAACGTTCTCAATCCCGCATTTCACAGCCTAACGGCGGACGACTTTGAGGTCATTACATTAGGCTGGGGACGCTAACGCGCGAGTAGCGTCGTAGCATCAAGACAAATAGCTGTGAGTCAGGCGTCTTGAGTGCGGAGTCTCCAGAGTCTGCCTTGCCCCATCACACGTCAGTGGAGTTGGACGCGCCGCCGTATTCTCGAGACTCGGCACCGAAGACACGGCACGGAGAGCTATTTGTCTAGCCCTCCCGGCGAGCCTTCACCGCTCCTGCCGAGCCTATCCGTAGAAATAACCCCTCCCTGACGATCGCACTCTTGCGCCCGCTGCCCGGCGCCTTCTGCTTTTTGTCGCTGCGCGCAACCATATCGCCAAATCACGAAACCGAGCGGTCTCGATGGCCGTTTTGCCCCCGCCGGGGTAACCAAACGCTGCAACCGTAGTACAATCCGGTCTGTCCAACTAAGGCTTTCGCAGGGGCGCCGATCGGCAGCAGCCCTGCCAAAGGACCCAGAATGATTCGCATGCATACTCACCGCTCTCGCGCTGCGGTGCTGCTGGCCGTCATCGCAATGGCCGCAGCCTGCAGCAGTGCTACAGTCGGCTCACGCCGGTCTTCAATGTCGCCCGTCGAGAAAGCACGGGCGGACAGCGCAAAGTGGCCCTACACCAAGGCCGATATCGATTTCATGTCGGGCATGATCCATCACCATGCCCAGGCCATCGAGATGGCGAAGCTGGCACCGACCAATGGTGCAGGAAGCTCGGTGAGCATCCTCACCGCGCGCGTCATCAACGCTCAGACCGACGAGATCCACGTGATGCAGCAGTGGCTCCGCGAACGGAACCAAACGGTTCCGGAGCCTAACCCGAAGGGCATGAAGATGGTGATGGACGGCGTCGAGCACGTCATGCCAATGCCTGGAATGCTGACAGACGCTCAGATGGACACGCTCAATGCTGCGCGCGGAAAACAGTTCGACGAGTTTTTCTTGCGTTACATGATCCAGCACCATCAGGGCGCCGTCACGATGGTGAAGACGTTGATCAACTCACGCGGTGCCGCGCTCGACGAAACGGTTTTCAAGGTGGCGTCGGACATCAACGTCGATCAGGAAACCGAGATCGCGCGCATGCAAAAAATGCTCTTCAATCTTTTGACAGAAAAATCTTCGCAATAACCCCAGAGGAAATCAGCCATGGCCCTCAAGTATAGAACACGCTCCCTAACGATTGCTCTCGGGCTGATTGCGTTGGGAGCGTGCGCGAAGTCTTCATCCACGGTTTCGTCCGCGCCGACACCGAATCGCGATCCTCGCGTCGGTCTTCGCGCTGGTCAGGACAACGCCGCAGAAGCCGCGTGGAACCTCAAGGTGGTTTCCAAGGTCTCGCCCCCTCAGCGCTTCGTTGGCGCGACCAACTCTGATATCACGTTCATCGGCAACTACGCGATTCAAGGGAACTACAACGGCCCGGTCATCTGGGACATCTCGAATCCGAGTCAGCCCAAGCTCAAGGCCTCCTTCTACTGTCCCGCGTCGCAGAACGACGTCTCCGTATTCAAGAACCTGATGTTCGTTTCCGCGGAAGCGTACAACAGCCGCTTGGACTGCGGCGAGGGCGGTGTGCCGGACAGCGTCAGTAAGGACCGCATGCGCGGGATCCGCATCTTCGACATCAGCGACATCGCGAATCCCAAGTACATCGCGAGCGTGCAAACATGTCGTGGGTCGCACACGCATACAGTCGTGGAAGACCCGAAAGACAAAGAAAACGTCTACATCTACGTTTCCGGCTCGGCGCCGGTTCGTTCGCCTAACGAACTGACTGGGTGCCTCAACGCGGGTCAGGAGGAGAATTCCTCGCTCTTCCGCATCGAGGTCATCAAGGTTCCGCTGGCAAATCCCACCGCGGCCGCAATCGTGTCCAGGCCGCGGATCTTCCAAAATCTCACGGCTCCAACGGCGCACGGTCTCGCTCCCGACGATGTCGCCGCTGTGCAGGCAGCGAAGGCGCGTGGTGAGTTCGTCGTTAGGATCGGCAATGGTGACCAGGTGGTAGGCGGTCAATTCACGAAGCAATTGTTGGACAGCGTAGTCAAAGCACGTGGCGGCACAGGTGCGCCGACGTCCGCGGATACCGCGGCGCTGCGCGGTGCGCTTCAAGGCATCGTCGACAAGCTCGTTGGGGCGCAGAACAGCTCTGGTCCACGCCCGGGCCCGTCACAGTGCCACGACATCACGGTCTATCCCTCGTTAGGCCTGGCCGGCGGCGCATGCGGAGGCTACGGCCTCCTGCTCGACATCAGCGACGTGGCGAATCCGGTTCGCATCGATCAAGTCGCTGACTCCAATTTCGCCTACTGGCACTCGGCGACGTTCAACAATGACGGGACAGCGATCCTGTTCTCCGACGAATGGGGTGGCGGTGGTGCGCCGAAGTGCAGGGCGACAGATCCGAAGGAGTGGGGAGCAGACGCGAT
>CBQVAZ010000040.1:0-13801 GCA_967720205.1 uncultured Gemmatimonadaceae bacterium
TCCGTCATGCTCATGATGAGCACGTCGCTCATGCGCGGTCCGAGATCTGTCACCAAGGCCGCGATCGATTGTGCGAAATCGCGCAGGCGCACGGCAAGTTGCCCAGTCGCTCCGCCCTGGTTCACATGCGTGTCCCAGCCGCCGACATCGGCGAACGCGATCTCGAGCCCGACGTCGGACTTGATGAGCTGCGCGATCTCGCGCAGACGTTGGCCGAACTGCGAGCGGGGATAGTCCGCGCCGTTGTCAGGCTGATAGCGCTGCGGATTCGCTGTCTTGAGCAATTTCACAGCCTCGAACATCTCGCGTCCGGCTCCGTGCACGAGGTCAGTCTCGCCGGTCCGGTACAGCGCCTCGAGCCGCGTGGCCGCGTCGCCGTCGGCCCGCACCGTGAACTCACCTAACGAGGCCATCGCGACGGTGGCTGCGGGTCCTTCGAGGATGCGCGGCATTTGCGACGTCATCGCCACGGCGCGAAACGGCGACTCGACCGCGTTCGCCGCACACGCTTCGCACGTCCCCTGCGTAGCGAGATAACGATTCAGCCAACCGTCGGGCGTCGATTTGAGATCGGGAGTCCCGCTCTCCATATAGTCCTGCGCGTCGAAGTGCGATCGCGTCGCGCTTGGACTACCGACGGCATGGATTGGAGCGAGCATCCCATCGCGATACAACCGCTCGAGCGGGGCGAGCGACGGGTGCAATCCAAAGAAACCGTCCAGGTCCACGCTCGTTTGATCGTTGCCGCGCTGCGGACGCGGGATCGCGATCGTCGGACGCATCGCGTAATACGCCTGCTCGCCATGCGGCACGATCATGTTCAGCGCATCCGCCGCGCCGCGCTGAAAGAGACAGATCAGCACCTTGCCGCGCTTGGTCTTCGGCAGCTCCATCGCGAACGCGGTGCGACGCAGAAACGATGGGCTCAAACCCATGGTGACGAGCGCCAGCGCGCCCGACTTGACGAATGCTCGACGTCCTGTACTCATGGCCGTTCCCCTAACGCCGTTGAAATTCAGGCGAGCCTAACGCGAGGCCCACGAGCTCGGCGACGCCAGTGAGCTTGGGCGGAGTGCCGAAGCCGGCTCGCCGCGCGCCATTCGGCCGCCCCAGCCCGATCATGTCGCCGGCCGTGTCGCTCGTCGTCGTGTCTTGCATGGTATCGGATGCCGCGCGATCGAGCAGTGGATTGCGGCCCGTAGCGAGGATCTCGCGTGTCGTGCTCGATGCGCGTCCACCCAGAAGCTGCTCGACGACAATGTCTATTTGCCTGTCGCGGCTGAGCCGTGCGATCGAATCGCCCGCCCAGGCGCGCGCAGACGCTCCGGGCATGCGCCCGGCCGCCGCGGCCAGCGCGAAGTTGATGCGATTCAAAATGGCGCCGGTGTTGAGCCACGCTTCGCCCGTCTCGGGCCAGCCGTTAGGCGCCTGATGTCCATAGATTGGCTGACCGAGCAGCGCGACGGCCCCTGCGGTGCGCGGCGTGGCGTCCGGTGAGGCGCCTAACACGCGCAGCGCGCTCACCACGACCTCGAACGGCGACTTCACCTTCGCGCGATACGCCGAGCGAGAGAAGAACTCCTCCGATGTGATTATCGGGCGCACGACCTCACGGATGGCGCCGTGCGTGCG
Source organism: uncultured Gemmatimonadaceae bacterium (assembly GCA_967720205.1). Lineage (GTDB taxonomy): Bacteria > Gemmatimonadota > Gemmatimonadetes > Gemmatimonadales > Gemmatimonadaceae > DASYRX01. The sequence continues at coordinate 1,633 of CBQVAZ010000040.1, forward strand.
CGTGAACGTCGCGGCCGCGCGATCGACAAGCTGCGCAGGCGGCGTGTCGCTGACGAAGCGAACTGCGAGCTTCCTGGCGATGTGACGAGCAGTTGACGGATGCTTGCACAAGATATCCAGCACGTCCTCGCCGTCTTGTACGCCGCGGCCCCCGGGAAGACGATGGCCAAGGACAACCTTTCCCCCAGCGTCATGCAGCATCGGGACGAAGCGGAAACCTTCGCCACCGCGACGGGCGCCAGGAACTGTCCAACCCGTGAGGGAGCGGGCGACTTCAATCACGTCCTGCTGCGTGTAGCCGCCGTCCACGCCTAACGTGTGCAGCTCGAGCAGCTCGCGCGCGTAGTTCTCGTTCAGGCCACGCGGCAGGCGCGCGCGCAGCGAATCGAGCCGTGCCGCTGCCTGCGGCCGGCGGGCCAAACGCCCGCGAAGACCGCCACGCCCGCGCACACCCTGGCCGAAGCGGCCGCCGAGCGTCGGGCGCGTCGAGTCAGCAACGCTCTGCGCGTTGTCCAGATACAGCAGCATCGCCGGACTCTGGGCCACGGCGCCTACCAAATCACGGAAACGCCCAAGCACGTGCGGCCGGATCGCCTCGCGCTCGTAGTCGGCGAGGTAGTAGCGCACGACGTTCTTCCCGGCGAAGACAGTGAAGTGATTGAGCCAGAAGTCCACCATCACTTCTTCGAGCTGTCGCTCGGAGGCCACCGAGCGAGCGACCCGAGCGCCAATTACGTCGCCCACGACCGCACGTGCTTCGCGAGCGGCACTGCGCAGCATCATCGAGTCGGCACGCGTGAGCACGGTATCGCCCTGCCGTCGCGCCTGGCGCCGGATGACGTTGGGTGGTGGAGCTTCTTCAAAAAGCTGTGACGCCGTTAGGCGGACTGACGGGAATGCGTCCGCGATCAACCGCTCGTTCGCGTCATTGCGAATGCTGCGCGGATCCAGTTGCTGCGCGATCCAGCGGTCGACGCCAATCGTCTTCACTCGCTCGACATCGCCTGGACGCGGCCCGAACGCCAAACGATTGAGTACGTGTATCGCCTGCTCGTCGGTGCTCAGCTCGCGCTGCACCGCGGGCAGCGCGGCGAGACTGACGACGCTGGTAGCGAGAAGAATTCCAAGCAGAGACGGAAGGCGCATCAGGACTAGGGGCTAGGGGATAGGGGCTGGGGGATAGGACGCCCCACCCCACCCTTTCCACGTCAGACGCAACGCCCGCCGCAAACGTTAACGGCGGGTGGGTAGGCCATTTGCGCTACCGGCGCTCAATCACTGGTTGCGCTGCGCGGCTCGCCGCACCGCCGACATCGCTCGGCCGTACTCGTAGTCCGACTCGATCGTTTGCGCTGCCCGGTCATACGCGGGCCGCAGTTTTTCATCGATCGTCACGACGCGCGATACCGCGACCAGCAGTTCGGCGCACTCATAGTCAGAAGCGATTGACGATGCCGTCGCAAGGATGCCTTCGACAACGGCCGGCGTGAGCTTCCCTCGCTTCAGCAGAACGTCCAACACTCGTCGCTTCTCGTAATCCGATTCGATACCGCGCGTCGCCGCGAAAAAGGCTGCGCTGCCGCTCTGGTCCAGCGATCCCTTGTTTGCGACTGTGATAAGGAACTCGGCCAACTCGTAGCCTTTCATGCTACGGCCCGCAGTCGTGATGAGCTCCTCGCTGACGCCGGTCCCCATGCGACCGCCAGCAACGACAGCAGACAGCACACGCCGCTGCTCGTAATCGGAGTCGATGCTGCCTATCGCGCGGATGTAGTACGGACGCGTTGCGTCGTCGACTGCATAACGAGTCGCGATGCCGATGAGCAGCTCAGCGAGCTCATAGTCGGACTCCATGCCTTCGCTCGCTTCCAACATCGTCTTTACCACGTTCGGCGCCAGATCGCTCCGCGCCAGCAACGCGCTCAAGGCACGACGAGTCTCATAGTCGGAGTCCATCGTGCGTACCATCTGTGCGTACGCGAGATGCAACGGATCGGCGAAGTTCTTCTGCTTGGCGACGCTCAACAACAGCTCGGCGCGCTCGTAGTCGGAGTCGAATGTCTTCGACGCGGTCTCGAGCACGCTTGCCAGCTGCGCGGTGGAAAGGACCTGTCGCTCGAAGAGCTTGGAGTAATAGACGCGTTGCGGATACGTCGTGGGCATCTCGGCGACTTCGGCCAGCACAGCCTCGACGCCGCCACGCTGCAGCAACATCGGCAAGCGGCTGTCGACGGCAAACGCCGTACGGCGGTCCAGCATGATGAGCGCTTGCGCGAACCACCTGGCCGCTTCTGCGTTCCATTCGGCGCGCTTGCCATCGACCCAGTACGTCCTTTCGAGTGTCGCGCCATCACCCGGCTCGATGCGAACCCGGCGCTCAACGCCGCCACGCGACTGCTGCGATAGGTCGATGTACCCGCGCGGCGTGATCGAGGTGACATCATCCGCGTTAGGCGACAGCGTGAATACACCGCGAGCGTCCAGCTCGATCGTGCAATTGTCGTCGCGCCAGCGCACCTGCCAGCGCCGGTTTTCCGGACCGCGACCGTCATCGTTCCGCATGTTGCTCGACGAGCGCTTCCCGGATGCGGGCGTGCACAGCGCGCCAGGCTGCTGAGAGACCGCGAGCGCAAGGCCGCCCGCTGTCGTCAAAACCACAGCGCTGTCGCCGAGCTGCGGTACGTTGAGCAACCGATTCGGCTGCGAGTCGACACGCGATGCCGCCGGTTCAGCGTCACCTGCCAGCGGCTGTACAACGTTAGACGCATGGGAAGCCGCGTTAGGCGTTCCCATGGCCAGCATTGGGTTCTCGCTCACTGTACTCGCGCGCACGAACTCGGGGGCAAGCGCCGCGAGCGGCGGCACGAGCGCGAACGTCGCACACGTCGCCAGAGATGCCAGCTTGCGGCCGGACGGCGAGCGATCGCGTGCAGCGTCGAGGATTCCATGCAAGCGACTCGCGATGCTCGAGCGGCGCGCCATCGTCAGCGCGGCAACCGCTATGCTCTGTTGCGTGAATGAGTGCGCGACCTCGAGCAGTTGCTCCGCGTACGCCGACGGACGCGATCCCGCGCGTAACACTGCGTCGTCGCAGGCTTCCTCGCGCGCGAGCCGTTCGGCGCGAGCGGCGACCCATGCGACAGGATTGAACCAGTAGATCGCGCACAGTACACGCGAGAGGAACTGCGTCACGCAGTCGCCGCGGCTCACGTGCGCAAACTCGTGCAGCAACGCGTTGCGTCGCTGGCTCTCGTTCCAGTCTGTGTCCGCTGGAACGAGAACGATGGGACGAACGACGCCCCAAGTCATCGGCGTCACGCAATCGTTTGTAACTCGCACGCGCGCACGTGCGGGCATCTTCCCGAGCAAGCGGAGGATAAGCAGCGACTGGTCCCAAGGCGCCGGCAGTTGATCACTCGCGCGGGCGAACAGCCGCCGCCGCGAGACGACGCCGAGCACCCATGGGAAAAGCGCGACGACAGCTCCGACGAGCCAGATACCGATGGCGCCCTGCGCCAGGCTCGGACGCGGGATGCCTAACGAGGGGTCGGGGCGCTCGGCTCGGGGCTCGGGTTTCCCGGTGAGTTGCTGCAACGCCGGAGTGTTTGCGTTCGCAGCGTAACCGATATTGCGCCCCTCGCGACGCAGCTCCCGAGATGCCGCCCGCTGAGCAGCGCGTGCCTCGATGTTCGTGAGTCTCTGTTGCTGTGTCTGAGCCGGCGACGCGACGGGCGGCGTCTCCGCTGCGCTATAGCGTACAGGAACGCTCCACGTGGGGAGCGAGAGCTGCGCGAGCGGGAGAAGCAGCGCGCTCGTGATGCCTGCGCTCCAAACGAGATGGCGTCGTGCTGCCGACTGTCGTTTGAGGGCGCGCGCGACGAGCGCGGCGCAGACGAGAATCGCTGACGCTTTGAGCACGATGAGCGCGGCCGTCGTCAGCATCGGTGCGGTGCGGCCGATTTCAGCGGCGCGTTGAACGAAGTCGAGCATCAGCGTCCCTCCCTCTTGGCCCGGCGAATCAGCCCCGCGAGCTGATCGAGCTCGCCACGCGAAAGCTTGCCATCTGAAATGTCGAGAAGTGTGGCGACTGCCTTGGTTGCGGAGCCGTCGAAAAATGTGCGCACGACGCCGCGCAGCGCGGACTCGCGCGCGGCGTGGCGTGAGACGACCGGCGAATAGACGTAACGCTGCCCGTCTTGAGCGTGCGTGAGGTGCCCCTTCTCCTCCAGGATGCGCAGCAGTGCTCGCACTGCGGAGTAGCTCGGGGCATCCGGGAGCGACTCGCGCACTTCGGCCGCCGTCGCCGAGCTGCGGTGATAGATGACATCCATGATTTGCCGCTCACGCCGACTGAGCTGTACGACTTTGCGATTCGTCACCACGAGGGACCCCAGTGCTAAGTTTTTAGCATGTGCTACATTCTTAGCAGCCGGGCGCCGCAGCGCAAGAGGCAGTTTTGGCTGTGGGGACCTAGGTCGTGCTAGCGGCGTCCTCGCCGGCGGCTACGGGGGCCGATGGGCGGAGGACGTAACCCACGCCGCGCACCGTGTGCACCAGCGGCGGCAGGTCGTCGACATCGAGTTTCTTGCGCAAGTAATTGATGTAGACGTCGACGATGTTCGTGTTGGCGTCGAACGGCTGACGCCACACCTGTTCGGAGATCTGCTCGCGCGTCACCGGTGTGCCGGCGTGCCTAACGAGGTACTCGAGCAGTCCGTACTCCTTCTGCGTCAGCGAGATCGGGCGGCCGCCGCGCGTGACGTCGCGCGTCACCAGGTCCACATTGAGATCGCCGATTTTCACAACGGTCGCGTCGGGCTCTCGCACGGAGCGGCGAAGCAGCGCGCGCACGCGCGCCAGCAGCTCGTCGTAGTCGAATGGCTTGGCGAGATAATCGTCCGCTCCCGAATCGAGCCCGCTCACCTTGTCGGGAACGGTGTCGAGCGCCGTGAGCATGAGGATCGGCGCCGTGAACGCACGGTTGCGCAGCTCACGCGCGACGTGCAGCCCGCTCAGCTTGGGGAGGCCGATGTCGAGGATCACCAGGTCCGGCCGCTGGTCCAGGGCAGTGCGGAGGCCGGCGTCGCCGTCCATGGCTTGTAGCACGCTAAAGCCATTGCTCGAAAGCGTGCGCCCGAGCACATCGAGCACTTCGCGGCGATCCTCGATCAGGAGGATCGTTTTGGTGTCGACGGGTGCGTCCGTCATTGGCAGCAAGTATGTGGCAGTCTCCTCCGGCACTGCAAGGCGGTAACGGCCCCGAAAGCGAGGTTCGGCCAGGCCGAAGCAGGCCCGTGACGCAAGGGCCCCGTCAAGACGCTGGCAACCGCGAAGGCGCCCGCATAGCATCAGGCACTCCATGCCGTTTATGCGCACACTTCGCCTCTCGCTCGTCGCCCTCGCGGTCGCGAGCCTAACGCCGGCAGCCCTCCTGTCCCAACCTGCAGCGGCCGGCCCTGGCCCCGACTGGGCGCGCATTGCGCGCCTCATCGTCGACCGTATCGCTCCCGACAAAGGGGAGCGCGTCCTCCTCGTCGCCGCGCCGGGCTTGGCGGACGCGCTGATTCCCCAGCTCCGCGCGGCTCTCCGCGACGCCGGAGCGGAGGATCTTGGCGTGCTCGCAGTGACAGGCTCCGCGCCAACGTCGTGGCGCACCAAGTTCACGGATGGATTACCAGCCGCCCAGGAACTCGAGGCGTACTTCGCAAAGGTAGACGTCGGCGTGATGTTGCCGGGCGCCACGGTGACCCATGCGCCGTACACCGCGATGCAGCGCCTTCTGGCGGCGTCGAAAGGCGGCAGTGTTCGGACGATTCACTTTCACTGGGCTGGCGCGTACTCGCTAGGCGGCACGCTGCTGGATGTCACGCCGGCGCGTGCGGACCTCTATCAGCGCGCTCTCCTCGAAACGGACTACTCCGCGCTCGGAGTTGCTCAGCGCTCGCTCGAAACGGCGATGCGCGATCAGGAAGTGCACGTGACGACACCAGCTGGCACCGACCTGCGCTTCAGGATCGGAGATCGCCCGGTGACGCGGCAGGACGGCGATGCGGAGGCCGTGCGCTTTCGTCAGGCGCGCAACCTGATCGATCGCGAGATCGAGCTTCCCGCCGGCGCCATTCGCGTCGCGCCGATCGAAGAATCGGTGAGCGGGACGATCGCGTTTCCACCCAGTGATTGGGGTGGCGAGCGCGTCGAAGGACTGGTCATGCGCTTCGAGCGCGGGCGCGTCGTGTCGTACACGGCCAAGGCTGGTCGCTCCGGCGTCGAGCTCGAGCTGCAACGCGCTGGGGACGCGGGACGCAGCTTCCGGGAATTCGCGCTGGGCATGAACCCACTGCTCGCCATCCCGAGCGACGGTGAGCGCTGGATACCATACTACGGGTACGGTGCAGGTGTCGTGCGTCTCTCGTTAGGCGACAACACCGAGCTTGGCGGCAAGGTGACGGGCGGCTATGTGCGCTGGAACTTTTTCACGGACGCCACTGTCACAGTCGGGCGCGACGTGTGGGTCCGGGACGGACAACTCGTGCCACGCGCGCAATCCCCGTAAATCGTCGGCCAGCCGAGCGGCTCCAGTCAATTCACCTTTGGAGGAGAAATGCGAAGTTTGATCGTCAGAGTCGGCACTGCGTGTCTGTTGGCGTTGCCCGTAGTCGCGCAGGCACAAGCGCGCGGATTCGTGGTCATGCTCGGGAGCGATACAATCGGCGTCGAGCGCTTCGAGCGCAGCGGCGATCGTGTGGTGGGCATGCTCGTCCGCCGACTGCCGCAGACGAACGTGCTGCGCTATCAAGTCACATTCAATGCCGACGGCAGCGTGGCGGCGTACCAGCAGAGCCTAACGCGAGCTGACGGCTCACCTATTCCAAACGCGCCTGCATCGCCGCTCAAGATGATGTTCACCGGCGACAGCGTATTCCGCGATGTCGTTCGCAACAACGAGGCGGTGAACCTGCGCAGCGCAGCGCCGAAAACGACGCTGCCGAATATTGGCGGCTCCTGGTTCGGCCAGGAGTTGGCGATTCAAACGGCCAAGCGCGGCGGTCAGGTCTTCGGCATCGGTGTCAATCCGCAGCAAGCAGCACCGACTCCGGTGAATGTGCAGCTCATCGGCTCCGATTCAGCGGAAATCGTCATTCAGGGATTTCGCACGGGATTCAAGCTCGATGGCAACGGACAGGTCGTTCGCGGCGACGGATCGCTCACGACGCAAAAGTTCATCGTCACACCTGACGCGAGAGTGAACGCGGCCAGCATCGCGAACGGATGGGCGGCGAAGGACGCCGCGGGTCAGGCGATGGGTGTCGCGTCGCCACGCGACACTGTCACCGCCGTCGTGGGCGGCGCGAACATTTGGATCGACTACGGTCGTCCCGCAAAGCGCGGCCGCACGATTTGGGGGACACTTGTGCCGTACGACACAACGTGGCGGCTCGGCGCGAATGCGGCGACGCAATTCAAGACCGACAAAGATCTCGAAATCGGTGGAGTTACAGTGCCCGCCGGCATGTACACGCTATGGCTGTATCCGTCGGCGACGAAATCATTTCTTATCGTGAACACGCAAACCGGTCAGTGGGGAACCGCGTACGATGGCAGCAAGGATCTCGCACGCATTCCACTCGACGCGCATATGTCGCTGCCAAACGAAGAGGAACGATTCCGCATCTTCGTGCAGGATGAGATGCTGATGATGCATTGGGATCGTGGCGGCTACGGAGTAAAGATCAAAGCGAAGTGACCGGGGCAAGCACTGACTTCGAGCGAGCGAGAGTAAGCGCACAAAGCTCTCGCGTACCGCGCCTCTCGCTCGCTCGCCGAGTTTTTCCCGGACTGCTCGCTGCGGCAGCGAGCGCGGGCGTGCTCGTTGGCGCTGGCCGGCGCAGCGGAACGGTGTGGACGCCATTCATTGATCTCGGCGCCTCGGTTCTCGCCTCACGAGTAGCAGTAGTGCTGCCGACGAGTGTGCACGCAATCATGGGCCTCGCGATGCACACGCTATTGCTCGCCTTGTGGGGGTACTGCTTCACAGCTGTCGCTCGATCTCTACGAGGCGGCAAACTCTTCATCGCCGCACTGGTGATCACCGTCGTGCTTTGGATCGTCACGCGCGTGGCATTACCACGCGCTCTGGGCGCCGCGGAGTGGTCGCTCATGAGTCCTGCGCACGTGCTGCTGTATCTCGCGACGATCGCGATCGCTCTTTCCCTCGGTACGCGACTTGCCCGATACGCCTGATCAATCCGCAGGGTTGTGATCAGTGTACAATCGAAGTGCGAAGGTCGCTGACGTGTTCCGGACGTGCGGAACACGGGAACACTGTGTCGGATTGCGGTGTCGCAGGGTCTATCTCCGTAGGAAGTTGTCGTAGCTCCGCTGGCCACGGCGCACTCGACGAGCGAGACGCGCTGGCTCGCGGAGCGTTTTGTAGGAGGGGTGATGGACATCCTCGTAATGCTCGAGGAAAGCCCCGAGCATTCTTCGGTGCTGGCGCACGTCAACTCCGTGCCGGCTACGCTCGACTCCGAGCGGCCGTCGCGCGACGTGGTCACGCTCTATGGCGAGCCGACAGTTCAATCGTTGGCACTCGCGCTCGCCGCGGTGGTGCGCTCGCAGCGCGCCAAGGAGCTGGCGCCGGGCACCGTGCGGCATCTCGGGATCTGGGCCGATCGTGGTGCGGTCGGCGATGCGGCCTGGCGCGACGCAGTCACAGGACGGCTGGTGTCGCGAGACCTAACGATTTCCATCGAGCAGCTGCAGTCGACTGCAGCCGAGTTTCTGAGCGCGTCCGGCGCGGATCTTCGGTTGCTCATCGCAGGTTTGCAAATGTCGGACTGGCCTGAGGGGACGCGGCGCGCGATCAGTTTCTCACTGAGCGAGCCGGCGCTCGCCGGGGTGAGCGTCGACGGGGACCGTGGCGGAGGAGGCAGCGGAGGTGACGCGGATGATGGAGGCGGCGGGGGCGGGGGTGGGGGCGGGCCGGATCTTCTCGAGACGTATCGGAGTTCTGCAGGGCTCACCTACGACAACGAAGGAGACTAGACCGAGCGCTTTTTCCGTCAGAATGAAGTCAGGGCCGCACCGAACAGGATGCGGCCCTTTTTCTTTATTGGCGTCATCCGGGAATTTCGGATTTGAGTGACAGGGGAGTGGTCGGAGGGCTTCCTCGAATTACGTGAACAACCTCTTTTCAAAAACGTCAACGGCAACAACCTATTCGATCAAGCGGATATGTCGGATCGGACCGGATTCGGTTCGTCGCTGCCAAAGCAGTTCACAGGCTGCGGCCAACGACTTCCGAAGAGCTTTTGTTCGTTTTACATAAGCAACGCGTAGCTGGCCCAGCGCTGGTGATGAGCCCTCTCGGTTTCAGGTCCTCGCTCCGTTCGATCCGTGTCATCCGAACAGCAGTTGCTCTTTCAAAACGTCAACGGCAAAACCCTGTTCGGATCACGCGGATCTCGCGATAACGGAGACATGATGCGTTTTGCGCTTACTCTGTTCCTTCTCGGCTCTACGGCCGCTGGCGCGCAGCCGTCTACGATCGAGTTCACAAACGGACGTTGGTTCAACGGGCGCGATTTCGAGCCGCGCGTGATGTATGCGGTGAACGGCGTCTTCCAGTCACGGCGCCCAACCGCCGTCGATACGACGATCGACTTGCAGGGCGGCTTTGTCGTTCCGCCATTCGCAGAAGCGCACAACCATAACATCGAAGGATCATCGCGCACCGACGCGACGCTCGCCCGCTACATCGCCGAGGGGATCTTCTACGTGATGAATCCGAATTCGCTGCCGCGATCGTCCGCCGCGGTCGCGGACAGGGTGAACAAGCCCAACGCAGTGGACGTGATCTTCGCGAACGGTGGGCTCAACGTCAGCGGTGGACATCCGTACGACCTGGTGCAGCGCAACATCGCGCGCGGGTCCTGGAAGCCGGAGGACGCCGAAGGAGCGTTCTACCACACGATCGACGATCGCGCGGCGCTGGACGCCAAATGGCCCGCGATCGTCGCTGGCAAACCGGACTTCATCAAGATCTATCTGTTGTTTTCCAACGAGTACGCCAAGCGCAAAGACGACTCCACGGTTCGGGGGGTGAAGGGGCTGGACCCCGCGCTGGTCCCGGAGATCGTTAGGCGCGCTCATGAGGCGGGGCTGCGGGTCGGCGCGCACATCGAGAACGTGGCCGACTTTCGCACCGCGGTGGCGAGCGGCGTCGACGTCATCATGCACATGCCGGGATACGGCTGGTTAGGCTCGGGCGATTCGGCGCAATACGTGTTGAGCGCAGCCGATGCCGTGGAAGCTGCACGACGTCGCACAACCGTTGTAACGACGCTCGCGTTTGGCCAACGCGCCAACGCGCCGGGACGCACGCCGTCACAGGTTCGACGGAACGCCGTCAACGCTGCGAATCTGCGCACGTTGAAAGCAGCGGGTGTCTCGATCGCGATAGGCAGCGACAACTACGGCGCGACGTCGCGCAGTGAAGCGTTGTATCTGAGCGACCTCGGGGTGTGGTCGAATCTCGAGCTGCTCAAGTTGTGGAGCGAAACGACGCCGGCGCTGATCTTCCCAAAGCGCAAGATCGGCGTGCTGCGCGACGGTTATGAGGCGAGCTTCGTCGTGCTGGAGCAGGATCCGCTGCAGGACTTCGCGAACGTGCTCCGCATAACGCGGCGAGTCAAACAAGGACGCCTGTTTCCTTAAGGGCAGCTCTTCAGTTGGATGGACAGAGACCTTCGTTAGGCGCGTTCCACCGGCGCCTAACGCGCGACGAAAAGGCCAGCCAGGCTCGACCACAGCGCTCGTTGTCGCCGGTCGAGCTCGCTAGAGCGCAAATTCTGGCGCTGGGCTTGCACGGGCCATGAGCACCCGAGCAGTGAAGAGTCCGCGTGTCACCACGTGTTTTCCTACAACTCTTCTGGAAGGCGATACAGTCGTGGTTTGCCGATGGTGCCTCCCGTCACGGGGCCGCAATCGCTTACTACACGCTGTTTGCGCTCGCTCCGGTGCTTATCGTGGTCATCGCCATCGCGGGCGCCTTTTTTGGGGACGAAGCCGTCCGTGGACAAATCGTCAGCCAAATCGCCGGTCTGATTGGTCATGACGGCGCGGAGGCGATTCAAGCGATCCTCCAAAAGGCGAGCGAGCCGCGCGAAGGAACGGGTGCCACGCTCCTGGGTACGCTGGTGCTCATCCTCGCGACGACGGGCGCGTTCCTCGAGATGCAAGCAGCGCTCAACAAGATCTGGCACGTGAAAACCGAGCCTGGTCCCGTGATCGACATCAAGGCGCTCGTCGTGCGCCGGCTGCGCTCGTTAGGCGTCGTCGTCTCGATCGGGTTCATCCTGATGGTCTCATTGACCATCGGCGCGGCGATCAGTGCAGTGACCGCGTGGTTAGGCAACCGCGCGGGCGCGTGGCCGGTCGTGATCAGCGCAATTACTCAGCTCGTCGGGATCGCCGTCGGCACGGCACTCTTTGCCGTTCTCTATCGCGTGCTGCCGGACGTGCAACTGCAGTGGCGTCACGTGCTCGTCGGCGCACTCACCACCGCGCTGCTCTTCTCCATCGGTCAGCGTTTGATCGGTTTGTATCTTGGTCGCACTGCGATCGCGTCACCGTTCGGAGCGGCAGGAACGATCGCGATCATTCTGGTCTGGGTCTACTACTCCGCACAGATCGTTCTGCTCGGCGCCGAGTTCACGTATCAGTACTCGATCTACAACTTCCGCGTGCCGAAGCCGATGGCAGGCGCGGTGCGCGACCCGGTCGCCGCGACATGAGCGGGCGCGCTCGTGGTGCCCGCGTACTCGTTAGGGCGCTGTCGTTCACCGCGCCGCTGATCATCGCAACCGCTCCTGCCCACGCGCAACGCAACGCAGCCGAGCAAGAAGGACATCCGCTCGTTCGATCCGTGGCGTTGCGCGGCATTTCAAAAGTCGATCGTCGGTTGCTCGCCGAAGGCCTCGCCACGAAGAGCAGCAAGTGCAAGAACGTCCTCTACGCGCCGATCTGCCTCATCACGCGCTCGCCCGTTTTTAGCGTGCGCCGTTACCTCGATCTTACAGAGCTCAGACGCGACGACTTGCGCATCCGCCTTTTCTATTGGCGGCGCGGCTATCGCGATGTGCAGGTGACATCCAAGGTGAACCCGACG
>CBQVAZ010000041.1:0-13630 GCA_967720205.1 uncultured Gemmatimonadaceae bacterium
GGCGGTTGGCGCATCGTGCACACGATGGGCTCGCGCATAACGAAGCTGCGTCCTGTTGGCGGTGCGTGCGCCGAGACCGCCGGTGCGATGTCGATTCTGCTCGCGACGCGCTTCGGTATTCCGGTGAGCACCACGCATACGATCACCGGCGCGATTATGGGTGTCGGAGCCACGCACCGACTCTCGGCGGTTCGCTGGGGCGTGGCCGGACGGATCGTGTGGGGCTGGCTGCTAACGATCCCGGCCGCGTCGATACTCTCCGCCCTCAGCCTACTCGCCCTCGATGCCGTGCTAGGTAAATAGGCCCGCAAGTGACTGTAACATAAGGGTTTAAGTAGCATGGAGTAACGGCCCTGTCAGCTGTCGCACAAGCCGTCCCTTTCGGAGCTATCTTAGTTTCGCTGGCCAACTCGGCCCGATCCGGACGTCCCCTCCGCTCGTTCATGACAGCACCCACAGTCGCATCATCGTTGTATCTCAATCGCGAGTTGAGCTGGCTCGAATTCAACGCGCGTGTGCTGAATGAAGCCGAGGACGCGCGAACACCGTTGCTCGAGCGGCTGAAGTTCCTCTCGATTTTCAGTACGAACCTCGATGAGTTCTACATGGTGCGCGTGGCGGGCTTGCGGCGCCAAGTCGCCGCAGGCGTGCTCGCAACATCAGCCGACGGCATGTCGCCGCAGGCCCAGCTGGACGCGATCGAAGTCCGCGTACGCGAGTTGGCGGCACGCCAGCAGCGCTGCCTGCACGGTGACGTTCTGCCGGCGCTCGCTGAGCGCGGCGTCAAACTCGTTAGGTATCAGGAGCTGCCGGCGGAAGATCGCGTTGGGATCGATGCCTTCTTCGAGCGCGAAGTCTTTCCCGTTCTCACGCCGCTCGCCGTCGATCCGGGGCATCCGTTCCCGTACATCTCCAATCTGTCGCTGTCGCTCGCCGTCGAGATCAATGATCCCGACTGGGAAGGCTCTCGATTCGCGCGGGTGAAGGTCCCCAAGAGTCTGCCGCGCTGGGTGCCGACGTCGACGCCTAACGTGTTCGTGCCGATGGAGGATCTGATCGGTGCGCATCTGGGCGAGCTGTTCCAGGGGATGCAGATCCTTGGCTGCCACGCTTTCCGCATCACGCGCTATTCCGATCTCGACGTGCCCGCGCCGGACGAGCCTGACGATCTGCTGGCGATGATCGAAGAGCAGCTCTTTCAACGGCGCTTCGGTGAAGTGGTTCGGCTCGAGGTCCAGGAAGGGATGCCGGCGCACTTGCGCTCGCTGCTCATGGACGAGCTGCGCGACGCGGCCGACCCTGACATCGTGCCGTTAGGCGCGCGCGATGTGCACGACGGTGGTCCGCTGCTCGAGCTGGGCGACCTCATGAGCCTCGCGAGTCTCGACGTCTCCGACCTGCACGATCTACCCTTCTCGCCCAGCGTCCCTCTCGAACTGCGCGACACGGAGAAATCGATCTTCGATTGCATTCGCGAGCGGGACATCCTCGTGCATCACCCCTACGAGTCATTCGGCATGTCGGTGGAGCGCTTCCTCGAGACGGCGGCGCAAGACGACCAGGTGATGGCAATCAAGCTCACTCTGTACCGGACATCTGGCGACACGGCAATTGTACGGGCGCTCACCGAAGCCGCTCAGCGTGGGAAACAGGTTGCCGTGCTGGTTGAGCTCCAGGCGCGCTTCGACGAAGTCAACAACATCACGTGGGCGCGCACGCTTGAAAACTTCGGCGTGCACGTGGCCTACGGCCTTCCCGGGCTCAAGACGCACGCCAAAGTGGCACTCGTCGTTAGGCGCGAGGCCGACGGCATCCGCCGTTACGTGCACATCGGCACAGGGAACTACAACTCCAAGACGGCGCGGACCTACACCGACTTCGGCCTGTTCACGTCCAAGCCCGACATTGGTACCGACGTGAGTGAGTTGTTCAACCTGCTCACCGGCTTTTCTCGCCAGAAGACGTATCGACGCCTACTCGTTGCCCCGGCGAACATGCGTGAGCGATTCCTGTCGCTTATCCGGCGCGAAGCCGAGCACGCACGCGCGGGTGAATCGGCGCGCATCGTTGCCAAGATGAATGCGCTCGTCGACGCGGAGCTCATCGCCGAGCTGTATGCGGCCTCACGCGCCGGCGTCGAAATCGACTTGATCGTACGCGGCATCTGCTGTCTGCGTCCAGCCGTCGAAGGCGTCAGTGATCGGATTCGTATCATCAGCATCGTCGGGCGATTCCTCGAGCATTCGCGCCTCTTCTACTTCGCCAACGGTGGCAAGGGCGAGTACTACATCGGCTCCGCCGACTGGATGCCGCGCAACATGGATCGCCGCGTTGAAGCCGTGGTGCCAGTCGAGGACCCCGGGCAGCACGAACGGCTGCGCACGCTGCTGGAGACGTGCCTAACGGACAATCGTCAGGCGTGGGACCTGGACGCCGATGGTCGTTACAAACAACGGACGCCTGGGGTGGATGGTGAAGCCGAAGAGGAGCGAGCCTCGCAGCAACGACTGTTGCGCGACGCCTGGGGACGGGAGCGCGGGGAACCGCGCATGACCACCGCCGAGCTGCCCGCCAGTACGAATTCCAAGCGGAACGGGAAACACGCACGCACTGGAGCCGGCCCGCGCGGGCGGCGCCCCGCTAAGGAGCGTCGGCCAGACTAGCGGTTAGTCTTTGCTTCCGCGCACCACTTTACCGTCGGTCCCGATCACCTCGACCGGCACGCCAGCCACCTTCGCGAGCAACGCCGATTTTCGGCTCGCTCCCCAGAGCTCGAGACGCAGGTTGCGCACTTTGGACGCCGGCGCCGGCGTTATGCGCAGCGAGCGCTCGCCCCAGCGCACTTTGATGCGCCCCACAGCGCTCGCGTGGCCACGATCGAGACCGTCAGCAACGCGCAGGATCGCCGCGAGACGCTTCACCCGCCGCTGCCAGCTGCGATCGAGCTGCATGAACTCTTCGTGCGATTTCTTCGGCGGCGCGCCACGGTGGTAGCGCGCCACGTGCGCGATGGCCACCTGCTCCTCGGGAGCGATGCCTAACAGATCCGCGTGCACAATGAGGTGATACGAATGCTTGTGGTGGTTCTCGTAGTTGATGTGGTAACCCACATCGTGCAGCAGCGCCGCGTCGGACAGAATCCGCCGATCCTCGGCGTCACAGCCCAGACGCGAACCGATCGAATCGAAGAGCTGCTGCGCAAGTTCACGCACGTGGTGCGAGTGCGGCGCCTCGTAATGGCAGCGTTCAGCGAACGACAACACCGAGCGTTCGCGCGCCTCCCCTGGATCTGCGGGCTTGGGCGTCACCCGCGCCATCTCCAGAAGCAGCCCCTCGCGGATGCCGTAGCCCGACACCGTTAGGCGACGCGCTTCGACTCGTGCCATGATCTCCGCGCCGACGACTAGCCCTGCCAGAATGATGTCCGCCCGCGCGGGATTGAGTCCCGGGACGCTCGCGCGCTCTTCGGGAGTCATTTCCTGCAGCGTCTGGATGATGTGCTCCAAGTCTTCGCGCGGAAGCACGGTGCCGTGCACACGGCCCACATAGGGCACATCCTGCCGTGCGAGGAACATCGCGCCGAGGTTGGTGAACGTGCCCCCGGATCCGATCAGCTGAGCGCCGCGCCAGTCTTTGACCGGCAGAAGCTTGCGAATCGTCTCTCGCACGTGAGCGCGCAGCTTGCGCACGTCCTTGCGTCGCGGCCGGCCGCGCAGGAACTGCTCGGTCAGGCGGATCGCGCCGAACGGAAGCGAGATAAGCCGATCGATGAGACCATCGGCGCTGAGCGCGAGCTCCGCCGAACCGCCTCCGATGTCAAGAACGACGGCGCGGCCGACCGCGAGGTCGAAGTGGGCCAAAGCGCTCTTGAAGCCGAGGCGCGCTTCATCCTCGCCGCGCAGGATGCGTACGGGAATGCCGGCGCGGCGCCTAACGCGGTCCAGGAACTGAGTGCCGTTCTCGGCTTCGCGCACGGCGCTGGTGGCCACTGCTTCGACGCGCTGGGCGCCGAGTTGGCGCGCGAGCGTTGCCATGCGATCGATCGCCTCGAACGCGTGCCGCATTGCCGCTTCGTTCAGGCGATGCGACTGATCAAGCCCCGAGCCGAGTCGCGGAGCCGCTTTCATTTCGTCGACGATTCGGATGCCGCCGCCGCGTGAGACGTCCGCAACGATCTGCCGAATCGAATTGGAACCGATGTCGATGGCAGCGAGCCGGACTGCTCGATCGCCGCGCGCGCCAGGTGCAGAAGCGTTAGGCGAGGCTACTTTTCCTGGCGCTGGGGGAGCCGAACCGTTCCCGCGCGTAACGGACTCGCGCGCGCGGGTTTTCTTCTGGGCCGGTGCTCGGCCTTCCGCCATGGCGGAAAGCTATGCGAGTGACATCACCGACCGGTACTGCCCGGTCCGTTCCAACTGAGTGCGGCGAACTCGCGTCTTATCGCTGCAAAGTTGGAACGGACCCAGCCTCCTCGCGCTCTTCGGCGTGATGCTTGATCGACTTCCCCTCGGCCAAAAAGACCGCGTCTTCTCCGATATTGGTGGCGAGATCCGCGACGCGTTCGAGGTTGCGGCTGACGAGTAGCAGCTCGAGCGACGGGTTGATGGTGCGCGGATCGCTCATCATGTGCGTCAGCATGATGCGGAAGACGGAGTCGTGAAGCGCGTCGACCTGGTCGTCGCGGCGACAGACGTCGCGGCCTAACGCGCCGTCCCCGCGGATGAAGGCGTCCAGGGCGTCGCTCAGCATGCGTCTCGCGCGGCGCGCCATGTCCTCGATCGCGGGATCTGGCAGGAAGCTCGCAGGTACGGTACCCATGCGGAGCGCACATTGTGCGATGTTCACGGCGTGGTCGCCCACGCGCTCGAGGTCGCTCGAGATCTTGATCGCCATCACGATGAAGCGAAGGTCGCGCGCCATCGGCTGCTGCAACGCGAGAAGCTCCACGGCCAGGCGTTCAACCTCGATCTCGAGCTGATCCACGTCGCGGTCACCCTGCAGCACGGCCTCCGCCTTTCCGTTGTCGCGGGTCAGCAGTGCTTCGACAGCCAGGTCGACCAGCTCTTCCGCGTGGGCGGACATCTCGAGCAGACGCTCCTTGAGCGTCGCGAGCTGATCGTGGAAATGGCGAAAACCCGAGCTTTCGCTAGGACTCATCCGAACCTCCCGGTCACGTAGGCTTCGGTTCGTGCCTCACGTGGGCTCGTGAAAATACGTTTGGTGGCGTCCATCTCGACTAGCTGGCCGAGGTAGAAAAAGGCCGTCCGGTCGGAGACGCGTGCTGCCTGCTGCAGGTTGTGTGTCACAATGACGATCGTGAGCTCTCCCTTCAACTCGTACAGCAGCTCTTCGATTTTCTGTGTTGCGATGGGGTCCAGCGCGCTGCACGGCTCGTCCAGCAGCAGGACTTCCGGACGATTGGCGAGGGCGCGCGCGATGCAGAGACGTTGCTGCTGTCCGCCGGACAAGCCTAACGCCGAAGTCCGTAGTCGATCCTTCACCTCGTCCCATAGGGCGGCTCGCCGAAGTGCTTCCTCCACCATACGATCCAGCTCGGCGCGCGGCGGATTCGCGTTGATGCGCGGCCCGTAGGCGACGTTGTCGTAGATCGACTTCGGGAATGGATTCCAGCGCTGAAAGACCATCCCCACGCGCTGGCGCAACTGCTCGGCGTCGACGCCAGAAGTCAGAATGCTGTCACCGTCAAGCAGGATGTCACCTTCATAGCGCGTATTCGGAATGAGCGCGTTGAGGCGATTGATCGAGCGCAGGAACGTGGACTTGCCGCAACCCGAGGGCCCGATAAGCGCAGTGATTGCACGCGGTCTGATGTCGAGTGTGATCTCGGTCAGTGCCTGCTGCTTGGCGTACCAGAATGAGAAGCCGCGCGCGGCGATAGTGCCGAGATCGGTCGCGGTTTGAGCTGGAGCTGAAGCGACTGCGGTCATCCGAAGCGTCCTGTGATGTAAGCCTCGGTACGGGAGTCGCGCGGCGAGGTGAAGAGCGCGCGCGTCGGCGCGGCCTCGATCAGCTCACCCATCAGCATGAATGCGGTCGTGTCGGAGATGCGCGCGGCCTGCTGCATGTTGTGCGTCACGATGACGATCGTGATCTCGCGACGCAGCTCGTACACGAGCTCTTCGACTTTCTGCGTACTCAGCGGATCGAGTGATGCCGTGGGCTCGTCGAGCAACAGCACGGACGGTCGTGTTGCGATCGCGCGAGCGATGCAGAGGCGCTGCTGCTGGCCGCCGGACAGCCCTGTGGCACTCGCCGTTAGGCGATCTTTGACCTCGTCCCAAAGAGCTGCACGGCGCAGAGCAGACTCGACGACGTCGTTCACCTCCCGACGGTTCGGCATCCCACCGTCGGCCACTTTTAGCCCGGCGGCGACGTTGTCGCGCACGCTCATCGTCGGGAACGGAGTGGGACGCTGGAAAACCATACCGATGCGGCGCCGTACGGCGATCGGATTGACGCCCCGGGCGTAGATGTCGCGTGCGTCGAGCAGGACCTCGCCTTCTACGCGCGCGGTAGGGACGGTCTCGTGCATGCGATTGAGACAGCGCAAGAGCGTCGACTTGCCACAGCCGGAGGGGCCGATAACAGCTGTGACGTCGCCCTCGACCAGATCGAGCGAGACGCCGCGCACGGCGTGCGTGGCGCCGAAATACGCGTCCAGGTCGTGCGTGCGCATGCGCACTTGCCGCGGATGCGCCCGGGCCGAAGGTGCTTCGTTAGGCGTCGGCGGCCTCACCGCGGGTCGCAGATCAGTCCCCACCGACACCGAACCTCGACCGCGTGGCGGCGCGCGCGGCGACAGAAATGACGAAGACGACGCCAATCAAAACGAGCGCCCCGGCCCAGGCCAGTCGATGCCAGTCGTCGTACGGGCTTATCGCGAAGGAGTAGATCTGCAGCGGCAACGCGGCGATCGGCTCACTCAGTCTGAAAGACCAGAATTGATTGCCGAGCGCGGTAAACAGGAGCGGCGCGGTTTCACCCGCGATGCGTGCAATCGCGACCAAGGCGCCCGTGACAATCCCGGGGAGCGCTGTGCGCAGAACAATCGCCAGTGACGTCCGCCAGCGCGAATAGCCGAGCGCTAAGGCGGCCTCGCGTAACGCAACTGGCACCAGGCGAATCATTTCCTCGGTCGTGCGAGAGACAAGCGGGATCATCATCGCACCTAACGCGACACCGCCGGCCAGCGCCGAAAAGTGACCGAACGGGCGCACCAGCACTTGCCAGGCAAAGATTCCCACCACGATCGATGGGAGACCGTTCAGGACGTCGGCGAGAAAGCGCACTATTGTCGCCAGCCGGCTATCGCGCTTTTCGGCGAGATACAATCCTGAACCGATGCCTACCGGGAGGCCGATGAGAGCAGCGACACCGATGAGGACCAGTGTCCCGCCAAGCGCGTTTCCCATTCCGCCGCCTGTTTCACCGGGCGGGGGAGGGAGGCGCGTAAAAAAGTCGAGGTTGATGCTCGTCGTCCCTTTGAGCAGCAGGTATCCAAGGATGAAGAGCAATGGCAGCGTGGCTACGAACGCGGCGCCGAACGTTAGCCCGACCATGACCTTATTCGTGACGTGCCGGCGTGTGAGCGATTGGCGTGATGCCCTGTAGCGCGTCATACGCGGACCTCGCGCGAAACACGCCAAACGAGCCAGCGCGCGATGACGTTAACGATGAGCGTCGTGAGCATTAGCACGGCGCCAACGGCCATCAGCGCGGAGATATGGACGTCTCCTGTCGCCTCGGAGAATTCGTTCGCGATGAGCGACGCCATCGTGTACGCCGGCGCGTAGAGCGACGTCGAGATCTCATGCCGGTTTCCGATCAGCATGGTCACGGCCATCGTCTCGCCTAACGCGCGACCGAGGCCGAGGATGACGCCGCCCATGATGCCGCTGCGCGCGTAGGGGATGACAGCGTCGCGAATCGTTTCCCACTTCGTGGCCCCTAACGCGAGCGCCGCCTCGCGTTGGGACCGCGGCACGGCGAGCAACACCTCGCGCGCAACAGCCGACGTGTACGGGAGGATCATGATCGCGAGAATGACAGACGCCGACAGCATGTGGTAGCCGTAATCCGCGCCTGCGAAGAACGGCAGCGCACTGAGGCCTAACGTGTCTCGCAAGAATGGGGAGACCGTCGTCCGCAGGAACGGAATGAGTACGAAGATGCCCCACAGCCCGTAGACGACGCTGGGAACCGCCGCCAGGAGATCCACTGTGAAGGCGACCGGCTGCCGCAGCCACGGCGGAGCGAATTCCGCGAGAAAGATGGCCACACCTAACGCGAAGGGCGTCGCGATGAGCAGGGCCAGCAACGACGAAACGAGCGTCCCGTAGATCATCGGCGCCGCGCCAAACTGCTGCCGCACCGGATCCCATGTGCTGGACGTCACGAAGCTGAGCCCGAAGCGGCTGAACGCGGGCCAGCCCGCGACCAGCACCTCGATGGCGATGAGCGCGAGCAGCACGGGCACGGCGGCCGCGAAGACCGTCGTGACGCCGCGATAAATGCGATCGCCTAACGACTTGCCTTCGATATCGCCGGAAACGAGCGGCGCGATGCCGGTATCGGCGGTCGCGGCCGTACCGGCGGCGTCACTCACTGCGCAGCGGTACCGATGCGGATTTCGGCCAGACGCGTGGTGAGCTGCTGACGCAGCTCCGGTGGCAACGGCGCGTAATCCAGCGCCGATGCCATGCCCTCGCCGTTGCCGTACATCCACTTTATGAATTCGACGAGCTTCTGGCCCTTTGCCGCATCAGGTTGGGCTTGATAAATGAGGAGCCATGTGAACGAAGAGATTGGGTACGACTGCGCTCCGGGCGCGTTCACAATGGACACGCGATAGTCGCTGCTCGCGCCGAGGCTGGACATCGCGCCGGCTGCCGCCGCCGTGATTGACTCGATCGTGGGGTCAACGAACGCGTCGGTCGCGTTCTTGACGTGCGCGACGGGCAGGCTGTTCTGGCGAGCGTAGGCGAGCTCCACGTAACCGATGGCGCCGGGCGTCTGCTTGACCTGACCAGCGACGGCTTCGTTCCCCTTGCCCCCGAGACCGACCGGCCACTGCACTTCCTTGCCCTTGCCCGGGCCCGCCTTCCACGCCGGACTGACCGCGCTGAGGTAGTCGGTGAAGATGAAGGTCGTGCCGGATCCCTCGGAGCGGTGCACGACGAGCGCATCCACGTTAGGCAGCTTCACACCAGGATTGAGCGCCGCGATGCGCTGGTCGTTCCACTTCGTAATCTTGCCGAGGAAGATGTCCGCGATCACAGGGCCCGTTAGGCGCAGCGGCTGCGTCACACCCGTCAGGTTGTACGTGATCACCACAGCGCCGAGCACGGTCGGGAAGTGCAGCACGGGGCCGCCTTTCGCCTTGCTCAGCTCTTCGTCGCTCATCGGCGCATCCGAGGCGCCGAAGTCGACGGTCTGCTCCGAGAGTTGCCGGATCCCGGCACCCGATCCGACCGATTGGTAATTGATTTTCACGCCCGTGAGCGAGTCGTAGACGGAGAACCACTTCGCGTAAATCGGAAACGGGAAGGTCGCGCCCGCACCGGTGAGTGCGACGCCGCCGCTGCTCGACGCAGCGGCTGTGCTGTCTTTGGAGCCAGCGTCGCGCTGGGAGCACGCGGCGAGCGCGAGCATGGAGAAAAGCGCTGTGATTCGTCGCATGAACGTAGGCCTGTATAGGGTGATTGCGTGTTCGGTAGGGAATCGGAGACCGCGAAAGTTGTGCGCCTCGGCGTTACCAAAGGCGGCTCATTTGTAACGGCACTGTAAAGGGAAGCGCCCGCGTGAAAACCCCGCTCAGAAGTCAGTGCTGTACGAAAGGAACTTGAAACGCCCACCTCTCTCCATGACGTGGCCAAAGAGGTGAATGCGTCTCGCATTCCCCCCCGGCGACTCGAGAACGACGGTGCAGTTTCGCCAGTAGCGATTCGCCCCCTGACGTTCCGCGGCCTCATTGCAGGCGAGCTGAGAAATGCGCGAGGAATCGCCTGCCACGTTCTTGAGCAGGCGTTGGAGGCCGCTCGTTGACTCGCCGAGAAGCTGTGTCCAGATCACGATCGGCTTCGTTCGGTAGGGAGGCCGCGTGAACGGCGATTCTGGGAAGACAAAGTTGCCGAACTCCGCGCGTGAGACGAGTAGGTCACGGAGCGCTGCGGTGTCGGAGCGCCGGAGAGCCGCGGCGAACAGCCTAACGAGATCGGACCGGCTCGTGGCGCCCCCCTCGAGTGCTTCCGGACGCTCGAGGCCTGCGTTGAAACGCCGTATTTCTTCCTCGACTGGAAAGATGCTGTCGACGATGTATCCCGGTTGCGCACGATTGACGGAGTCCTGCTTCGCGCGCGCGACGCTATCGGCGTGCGCCGAATCGGTGCTGGCGTTGGCCTCGTTGCGTGCACAGGCGACGACGGCCGCCAGAACGAATCCAGCGGCCGTGGCCGTCCTGCGCCAGTTTCTCGTTAGTTCTTTGCGTAGATCGTCCATCCGGACCACCACTTCGCTCCTGCCGGATCAGCCGCGCCAACGTACGCCGTACCGGTAACCGCACCACTGGCTTTCGTGGCGAGCTTGCCGGTGAACGTCGTTAGGCCGCCTGTCGCGGCAAGCGAGGCTCCCCCAGGCGTCCAGTCAAAGCTCGCGGCGTTCGTCGAGGAGCCAGTCGCGGGCAACGTTGCGAAAAGCGCCGCCGTCGCCGTAGTGGCGTTGCTTCTCAAGGCGTTTCCGGTCAGATCGAACGGCGGCTGCTGTCCGCTTTGGAAGTCCGCCGCGTTCTCGACAAGGAGCACGTTTCGCACGGCGAGATCCGCCGTGGTGAGATCGGGCGTCGCCACGTTTCCAGCGCGCAAATACGTTTCCGCGTCACGCACTGAGAGCGCCGCGCGTGGCCAGCGAGCGACGATACCGTTGACGTAGTAGCCCGCTGTACCGCGACGCAGAACCATGCCGTAGCCACCCGCGGACCCGGACGTCGCCGTGTTGCCCGTGCCCACTAACGTGAAGTTCGCAATGACCGGCGTGGTGAAGGGCTGCGTGTTGTGACCATTCGTGCACCCGGCAGCCGTCGCCGGGCAGCCGTCATTCTCGATTCCAACCGGATCCGACGACACCGACCCGGCGCCCGAGCGCGGTGCGAGCACGTCGCTCTGGAACGCGATCAGATACTGCAGGCGTCCGCTGAAGCCTTCGGACATATCGAAGTGGTCGTCGCCCGATTCATACGACACGAGATTCGTTAGGTCGAAGCCGCCGCCGAACCATTCGAACGAGTCATCGAGCCCCGACATGGACTGGAGGAAGCTCGCCTTTGTGCCGCTGCCAACTGCCGCGAACGTGAAGCTGTTCAGCTCGTTGTTGAGCACGGGCGCGAACCCGGCGAATTCGACGCGAACGTAACGCAGCTCGCCGCTGTTGTCGGTAGCAATCGTTCCGCCGCTGTAGTTCACGCGATAGTTCGTGCCTGGCGTCGATCCCGTGCTAGTGCCGGTGCCTTCGACCTCAACATCAACACCGGTGCGCGCGATCGGCGCGTTGCCGATCATGATCAGGCCGCCCCAATCGCCGGGCTGTCGCTGACCGGCCGTGCGCGAGGATGTGAAGACAATCGGTGCGTCCGCGCGACCAACCGCGTTGATCTTCGCGCCGCGCAGAATGAACAGCGATGAGCCGAGCGTGCCAAAGTCGCCGCGAATGATCGTGCCGGGTTCGATCGTCAGCGTGGCTCCATTTGCAACGTGAATAAAGCCTTTGAGGACATACGTGGTGTCGGCGAACCACGTCGTATTTGTCGTGATGTCGCCAGTGACGTCCTTGAGCGTGCCTTCGCCGAAGTTGCGAGTTGTTGCCGTTGCTTCCGACGTAAAGCCGCTCTCCCTGGACCCACGCTGTGCCTTTACGCGATAACGGTACAGCGTCGCGGCCTTGAGGCCGGCGTCCGTATACGCGATCGCGCCGGCCGCGGATGGCGCGGTGATCGACGTGTCTGTAACGAAGCCGCCACTCGCGCCCTCGGCCCGCTCCACGATGTAGGCGTTGTCACCGGCGGTGCTCTGGAAGGACACGCGAATCGTCGTGACGCCTAACGTGCTCACCTGCAAGCCAAGAGGTGCCGTCGGCGTATTATCGGGGCCAGTGCCGTCGTCATCGCTGCCGCACGCCGCGAGCGCAACGATCGCGCTGAGCGTTAGGCAACGGAGCGCAGCGCCCCGATTCGGAAAAGAAAACATCATTCGTTAGGCTCCCAAGAATGAGTTGCGGTTCGAATAGACGTGAATAGAAAACCTGCTGGCGGCGACGTTCGCGCCAACGAGCTTGTCACAGTGCGGTCACAGCTGGGTAGCCGATCGCTCTCGGGCGTGAAACGACAACTAGGGCTTCCAGACCACTCCCATCTGGAACGTGCGCCCCACTCGCCAGAACTCACGCGTGACCGTTCCTTGCACGGTCTCGTAGGGTGCATCCAACAGGTTCTTGGCGTCGAAACGACCCGACAGCGGACCGACGATCGGGAATCGCAGCGCAACATCGAGCACGTTGCGCGGCAGTTCCTTTACATCTGGAAGCGGCAGGTCACCAGCGGCGTCGATGCGCTCGCCGACGCGATTGAAGAGGATCGTGGCGCTCGCTGAGCCGCTCTCCGTGTTCCCCGTTAGGCCGACGTTCAGTACGTACGGCGCTTGGCCAACCATCGTGCGCGATGGATTCGTCGCCGCGGCGCGGCTGGAATCATCGAGCGTGATCTTGGAATCCATGAACGTCACGTTCGAGAAGAGCGTGAATGGACGCATCGCGCGGCCCAGGAATGCGAGGTCTTTGCGAGCTTCGATCTCGACGCCGAAGTTGCGCGCCTCTTTCGCATTGACGTAGCCGACAAAGCGTGAGCTGGAACCGCCGGCGCGATACACACGCTCGATCGGCTTATCGAAGTGCTTGGCGAAAAACGCCAGGCTCAGCACCTCACCGCTCGTCGGATACCACTCCCAACGCAGGTCAGCGTTGGAGATTTGCGTGCGCTCGAGATCGGGATTCCCTTCGAGGTCATCGCCGTTGAGCACGTCGCGGCTTTTGGTGGGCGAAAGCTCGCGATACTCAGGACGCGCGAGCGTGCGTGAGAGCGACAGGCGCACGCTCTGCGCTTCGTTCAGCTTGACGTTGAGCGCGAGCGCGGGGAGCACGTCGTCCCACTTCTTGTTCGTGAGGACCGGCTGGCCCAGCGTCGACTGGGCGTTCACGTCCAGTTCATCGCCCTCGTAGCGCGCGCCGCCGATCACGCGGAAGCGATCGCTGAGCGCGAACTCGGCCATCGCAAAGACGGCGCGCAGTTGATCCTTGGCGGTATAAGATCCGCCCTGACTCAGCGGCGCGATCTCGAAAACCTTGTCGTTAGGTCCTGCGAATCGGCCGTCAAAGATCTGTTCCGCCGGGAGGGAGCGAATGTTGCTGGCCGCGGTTGGGGCGCTCAGGCTGTAGGCGCGCGAGTCAGCGTCACGATCGGTGTGGCGAACGAGGCCACCGAGCTTGATGAGGTGCTGGCGATCGTGCGTGGAGAAATTGAGCTGATATGACAGTTTTCCTTCACGCGCATCCTCGGTCAGCTCGG
>CBQVAZ010000042.1:0-13246 GCA_967720205.1 uncultured Gemmatimonadaceae bacterium
TTCACGAAGTCGTCGAACTTTGCGTTGACCTGGGGCAGGTTACCCACGCCGACGATCAGCGCGCCTGCCAGAGCTCCCCAGAGCGCGCCGCGGATCGTCGAACTTCTCACTGTCCGTCCACCACTCACGTCGACGCGTTCGATCGCGCTGCGCTGAACAGCTGCGCGGCGATAAGAATCCACGAGTACGGGGCCCATCTCAAAGCCGAAGCGATGCCGTTCGCCCGTCGTATCGAGCACGACACGTTCCGCGTTCAGTGAATCGATGCGTCCAATGAACCGGTCTCGACGGATACTAGGCGCCATGATCCGCACGCGCGTGCCGACGCTTGCGGCGACCGAATCCCGAGCTGTCGATTGCGCACCGACTGTCGGGCCGATTACGGCCAAGAGCGCACCTAACGTCATTCGTGCCGACTTGCTCACGTTCCGACTCCTCCGTTCCACGGGCGGCTGTTTGCTACATCGTCGTGCTGCCACACACATGCTGGCAAGTGTTCGGACGACAACGGGGCAACTCGCGGTAACATTAGCGGTTAAGCGCGTCTCTTCGCGACCGGAAGTAGCGCTTCATACACAGACAAACGCGGTCAGGTGTCACTTCTAGCGCTTTAGGAGAGAATTGATAACGTTCCGGCCGCCAGAGATCCCCTCGGTGCGAGCAATGGCCGGGGTCATTCTTGACCACTCGTGACGCGGCCAGATCCGCTCCCATCGGACAGCGATCCCCAGCAACCAGATTGGGCGCTCCCGAGCGACCAGGCTGGGGGACTGACACCGCCGGCTGAACAGCCGGTCGCTGCCGCGGCCGTTCCTGAGATACCCGCGCCGCCCGCGCCGCCCGTGCCGCCCGCGCCACCGCCGCCGCCGCCGCCGCCCCCCGAGCCGGTCGTCGTGCCGATCAACTGGCTTGTCGACAACGGCTCGCCGCCGATCGTGTATCGCACGCTCCTCGAGCTTGCTCGAGTCTCTCCAGTTCCTGAAAAACTTGCGTCGCTGATCTACAGTTATTCGCCGGCGATCATGCTGGCGGTATCACAGCGCCCGGAAGGGACGTGGAATAACGCGATGCTCGCCGTCCCCGCGCCGCGATCGACGGACTTCGAGGGCGTCGGGACAATCGTCGCCTATCGCCGTCTACTCGAATACGGCTGGGATCGCGACGCTCCGCCGCTTTTTCACGCGCGCCGGATGCTCTTCCGCCTGCTTGCCGAGGACAACGATCCGAACCTGCTGTTCGAGCTGGCCGAGAAGGGGAAGACGGACGAAGACACCGTTAGGCGGAGTCGAGTGCTGTTGCGAGAAGCTGCGGCCGCCGCGCTCGCCCAGGCCGGCTACGAAGGGGATCCGCGCCTGCGCGGCGCTGCGTTGCGTCTCCTGTATCGAGTGACTTCGTTCATTCGCTCGCCGCTCGCGGCCGATGCATGGGTTGGAGCGCAGGGGAAGCGCACATTGGCCCCGGGGGCCGCGCCTCCATCGTACTTCTTCCTCTTGATGCTCGCGTATATGCCTCTCTTTCGCCTGGAGCATGCGAGTGAGATGGATGACTTGCTGAAATACCTAACGAATTCCGCGGGCGAGGCGTCGCAAGGGAACCACGGGGGTTCGCAGCGTTACGTCGTAACTGGTGATCCGTTGGGGAGCGAGGAAGTGGTGCAGGGTGATATCGCCTTCGCCGTCTCTTGGCTCGAGCTGACGGCGCGACTCGGCTTCCTCAAGCGGCACGGTTCGTGGTCCGCGCTCTTCACGTCGTTACTCGAGCAGTGCGATGAACTGGCTGTTTGGCGCGCGCGACGCGGTCAGACTTTATCGCGGCCGGGCCACGCATTCGTGTGGCCGTCGTTTCCCCTGGCTGCGAACGTTTCTCCCGACGAGCAAGCGGGTGACGTGACTTTTCGGCTGGCGATGATCGGACGCTACTCCGGGAGACCCGTCGAGGTCGTCTGAGACTCGGCGAAAGCGTGCCAATGCGTTGTCGCTAAGTTCGCTTGACGCGCTGAGACACTCGCAGCATCTTGGAGTCGCAAGCTTTTCGACAGCGCTCGTTAGGCGATGCCCGATGGGGCGTCACACGGAGCTTCGGAAAGCGGTAGTCGCGGTCGGTGTGCTGACGGCCAGAGCCTCCGAGAGGCCTCGCGCTAGGGAGCTCACTGAAGCTTACCCGGCGCCAATCGCAGCACGCAGTACCGATCGCGGCTTCGCGGCGGCTGTGCCTCGTGCACGAGCCGCCGCGATTCGTTAGGATCGTGATCATGGCCGGTCCCGTCTTCCCCCGCCGCGGCAAACCTGACACCTGGTACCCGGCCGGATTTCCCGATGCGAGCGCTCGCTGGCTCACGCTGGCGGACGGCGAACGGGTGCGCGTCGTCGAACATCGCCCTGCCGACGGAAACAACGACGGCCCGCACGCGCTGCTGCTTCACGGCTGGGGATGCAACGCCTTTCACTTCCGGCATCTGGCGCCGGCGCTCGCTAGTCGCGGCATCCGTGCGATCGCTGTCGATTTGCGCGGCCACGGATTGACGCACAAGCCCACGCGCGCGGCGGAGTATGCGGCATCGGCGGCGACGGCCTTCGTGTTGCGCGTGCTCGACGTCCTCGAGCTCCCTCGAGCAGGTCTCGTCGGACATTCGTTAGGTGGCGCGATTGCGCTTGATACGGCTGCCCAGGCGGGCGAGCGCATCTCGTGGCTGACTCTCCTGAATCCCGTCGGATTATCGAGGCTCACGTACGCGCCGCTCTTCACGCGCTTTCCAGCGCGTGCCGCCGAGCTGATTCCGGCGGTTGTCAGTCGAATGATTGGATACGCAGCCCTTCACATGGCCTATGGCCGATTGGCGCGACCAGAGCCGGGCGACCTGCAGCAGTACCTCTACCCAACGCTGATGCCGGGTGGACGTCGCGGAATGCTCGCGTACGCCGAGGCGTACACGTGGGAGCCGCGTTCACCGGAGCTCTTGGAGCGAATCTCAACGCCAACGCATGCGATGTTTGGAGAACGCGACGGAGTCATCAAGCACCGCGAGGCGGCGGAACGAGCTGCGTTCATTCCGCATGTGGAAATCGAAGTGATCGCCGATGCTGGTCACGTGCTCGCCGAAGAAGCCCCCGAGCGCGTGGCGGACGCGATTGCCGCGCAAGTGAACGGGCTCAAGGCGCCTAACGCCGTGTTACGCGGCCCAGGCGCGACACGATGACTGTATCTGCTGCCGCGCCGCGCATGATGACCAGGCTCAAGTTCGCCGCGCCGTAGCCAAGTCCGTCGGGTGCCAGCGCGCTTGAATCTCGGCTGGCTGAAAGCCGCACTCCCCATGACGTGCCGAGCGGGACCCGCAGCACGCTGTCGATGCCGCTGTGGACGACGATGCGACCGGCCAGCGTATCGATGCGGATAGCGGCGTGCAGTCCGCGAGTGAGCGCGAGTGCACGCGCCGCGTCGAACGCGGCGACTGCCGCCGTTGCCGCGGAGTTCACCGAGGCGCGATCGCGCACCGCAATATACGGCGGCAGCGCCAGCGTCGTGAATATTCCCACGCTCACCAGCACCAGTAGCAGTTCAATGAACGACATTCCGGTACGAAGCTTCATCGAGTTGCGCGGCAACTTACGCGTCCGTACGATCCGCCCCGCAACCGTTTCAACGCCCCTCGTCTCCTACTGTTGCACACGGAGAGAATGCAATGCGTCGCGCGCGACTGTGGTTCCGCTGCCTAACGCTTTCACTCGGTGCGTCTGCCGCGGCGGCGTGCTCGGTTCCTTCTCGCAGCGACCTCGAGGTCATGCAATCCGTGAACGACCTCGGCGAAGCCGTGAACGCGATGCGGCAGGACTATGGCGTGCTCGCGGATCAGGTGGACTCATTACGGCTGATGGTCGCCCGCCAGGATACGGTGCTGCGTCAGCTGGCGAATCTTGCGGGCGTGGCGGTGCCGTCCCCTCGCTGACTAAGTTGCCCTGCGAACGCCGAACGGCTCAGATGAAAATCAGCATCGAATACTGCACGCTTTGAAACTACGAGCCTCGGGCCACCAGTCTGGCGGCCGAGATTCGCCGCGCGTTCACGGGCGCTGACGTCACCTTGGTTCCCAGCTCAGGTGGGCGTTTCGAAGTCACAGTCGATGCAAAGCCGGTCTTCGAGAAATCGAAGCTGCATCGCCACGCGAAGCCTGGCGAAATCGTGCGTTTGCTAGCCGAACATGCCGACAAGTAGCGCGCGCGCGACGCGCGGCGTGCGGTAGCGAACCTCGGGATGCGCATCGCGATCTCCACGGGCGGCGGCGATGCACCTGGCCTCAACGCCGTGATTCGCGCCGCTGTGTTGAGCGCGATAGGCCGGGGCTGGGAAGTGCTCGGCATCAAGCGCGGCTTCGGCGGCTTGTTAGGCGAGGACGAATGCGTCCCGCTCACACGCGACTCCGTGCGTGGCATCGCCCACCTCGGCGGCACGATCCTGCGCACGACGAATCGCGGCAACCCATTCAACTATCCCGTTAGGCAGACCGACGGTTCGTTCGCCTCCGTGGATAGGTCCGAGGAGCTGCTCGAGCGCGCGCGTGCACTGGGCATCGACGCGCTCATCACGATCGGGGGCGACGGTTCCCTGGCCATTGCGCAGCGCCTCTTCGAGAAAGGCATGCGCATCGTGGGCGTCCCGAAGACGATCGACAACGACGTCTCCGGTACCGTCTACACGTTCGGCTTCGATACGGCCGTCAACACAGCGATCGAGGCCATCGACAAGCTGCATACGACGGCAGAAAGCCACGATCGCGTTCTCGTCATGGAAGTGATGGGGCGGCGCGCTGGATTCATCGCGCTGCACGCGGGTCTCGCAGCGACCGCCGACGTGATTCTGATTCCAGAGATCCCGTACAACATCGATGCGGTTTGCGCGAAGATCATGGAGCGCGACCGTAGAGGGAGAAAGTTCTCGATCGTCGTGATTGCCGAAGGTGCGCACCCAATCGATGGTGAGGAGTCAGTGCTCGGCGAATCGCTGCCAGGTGAGGCCAAGCGCATCGGCGGTGTGTGCGGGCGACTCGCGTGGCAGATCCAGGAGCGAACGGGGAAGGAAGCGCGCTCGCTCGTGCTCGGCCATTTGCAGCGCGGCGGCGCGCCAACTGGTTATGACCGCTTGCTGGCGACTCGCTTTGGAGGAGCGGCTACGCGAGCCGTTGCCGACGGGAAGTGGGGAGAAATGGTCGCTCTGCAAACGCCTCATATCGTGACCATACCGATCCAGACCGCACTCATCGAGACACGCCGGGTAGACCTGACTCACGACACCGTCAGAACAGCTCGAGAGGTGGGGACTTCATTCGGGGACTGAGGCCGAGTTCGTCTGTCCACGTGTCCGGTATTGGGCGTCCACGGACAGTGACGGCTGTGCAACCCTGGCCCTTGCGAGCGTGTACAACCTGCTGTACGTCAAAAGCTTGCGCGCCTGACGCTGGCGCGTCCTGGCAGGGCACCGGTTGTGCCACTGTAGGCTGGCGACCGATGCATACGATACCTGTGATTCTCAAAAAACTACTTCTCATAGCAGCCTTTGTGGGCGTTGGCCTGGCGGCGTTCCAAGACACCGCCGGGGCGCAGTCGTTTGCCCCCTCTCGCAGTCGCCAAGATCCGGTTCCGCAGCGCTACCGGCCGCCTGCCGGCATGTGCCGCATCTGGCTGGATAGCGTGCCGGCGAACCGGCAGCCGGCTCCTACAGACTGTGCGACGGCGATCCGCAACCTGCCGCCTAACGCGCGCGTGATCTTCTCCGACTCTGCGGCCAGCAACAGGCGCGACAAGGGGAAGCCCAAGAAGCCGGACCCGTCGAGCGATCGCTAAGTGGGGTCAGATTCGATTGAACCTGACTAACCTGGCTTGACCGAGGGCGCGGACTTCAATCGAGTCTGACCCCACGGATTTTCAATCCAGTCTGAGCCTTAGCTGTCGCGGAGCCTCTCGATAGGCGACTTTCACTTCGTGCTACGCGAAGTTCACGACCGCGCGCTCCCGCCGGACCATGAAGCCTTTGTGGCGGCGGAGCCGCCGACCGGCCGCGTCATCGTCATCGCTCCAACGCGAGCGGCGTGTGAAACGATCGAGATCGCCCTGAGCCTGCACGTCGACACCGTGCTCGAGCGCGAGCACGGCGGTGAGGTCCGCACGTTGGCCGCGTCAGGCAAAGGCTTTGGCATCATGGCAGGGACGGGCACGGGCAAAACGCTCGCGATCCGTCCCATCGCCGAGGCGATTCTCGGCACGGAGTCGCTGCGCGTGGGTGTCGTGAACCGGGAGCGCGAAGCGACTCCCGAGACACCTTCGTGGAACGTCATCATCGTCACCACAGGTATCGCGCGGCGCTGGTTCCAGGACGGCGATATCCTGCTGGGCGACACGCTCATCGTGGACGAGATCCACCAGACATCTGCCGAGCTGGAACTGTGTCTTGCGTTAGGCAAGCGCGTCGGCTGTCGTTTCATCTGGCTCTCCGCGACCGTCGACCCGACGTTCTACGCGCGCTATCTCGGTTCAGCCGAGGTCATCGAAAGCTCCGCGTTCGACCCAGCGCGGGCGGCGCACGTCAACGTGATTCGCGAGCGGCCAGCGAACTTTCTGAGCGATCGATTTCTCGTACAAGTCGCCAAGAACCGCCGCGGCGTTGCGATGTTTCTGCCGACACGCGCGACAGTAGAAGAAGTCGCATCGGCCGTCGAAGGACGCTACCCGCGCATAACGAGTGCTTTCTACCACGGCGGCGAACCGATCCGCGTCATCCGCCCATTCCTCGGTGAGGGAGCCCCGAAGCCGTACTTCCTGGCGATGACGGCGGCAGGACAGAGCGCGCTCAACATCAAAGGGCTGGACACTGTCGTCATCGACGACACGCGCTTCACGAACGTCGTCACCAAAGGGCGCAACGTTCTGACCAAACTGCACCTGGGCGCCAACGAGATCCTGCAGATGGCGGGGCGCGTGCATGGTCGCGTTCGCGGCGGGCGCGTCTACATCCTCTCGGATCGCGACATCGATTTCCACCGGCTGGAGCCGACCGAGCCCGAGTTTCAGCTGGCGGGGGACTCCGAGCGCATCGCACTCACCTGCGCGGCGTTAGGCGTTCGCGCCGACGAGCTGGAACTGCCGATTCCACTCGACCGGATCGCGTACCGGCGCGCCCTGGCGCACCTCGAGGACCGTGGACTCGTCGCCAATGGGCGCCTCACGAAGTATGGAGCGACAGTCGAAGCGGTCCCCGCCGAGCGCGCATGGGCTGAGCTTGTCGCCAACGCTGACGATGCGTTGCTCCCGGCTGTCGCGATCATGGCCGGGATCGAATCGCTGCATCGCATGACGCGTGAGGACCGCGATCTCAAAGGTGTGCTCGTCCAGGGGAGCGACCACCTAACGGCGTACAACCTGTATGCCGAGGCGTACCAGCGCGCGGGATCGATGGGCGAAGTGTACGGGTTACCGCGCCACCTGTTCGACGAGCAAAAGATCGAGCGCTGGGCCGAGAGACGCGGTGTGCTTATCAAAGCGATCGAGGACGCGGCGCTCGCGATGGCGAGCATCTATCGCAGCCTCGATGTCGAGCTGCCAACGAGTCTACCGCTCGTCACCGAGGATATGCGTCGCGCGTACATCGACCTCGTCGCTCGCATCATGCCTTTCGATCTGGTGATCGACGAGGAGACGATGGACGGGCAGGAGGCGCGCGTATCGAAGTCGAGCGTCGCGGGAAGCTGGGGTGCCGTTGCGGGACAGCTGCGCTATTTCGCCGATCGGTTCGGTGTGCCACGCGCGTCGATCGACGGTACGCAGATCCCAATAGGCGTCATCCGCAAGTACGCGCGGCGCACGGAGGGTGACGTCGACGTGGTGACTGGGCGTGGCCGCGATTCTGTCGTTGTTAGGCGTGGGCTCGAGTATTTCGGCTTTCAGCTTGAGCGGGACGAGGAGCCGATCAGCGAATGGTCAGCCGATCTCGCGCCGAGCATAAACAAGGCGCTCGCCCTGGCGCTGGCGCGCGGTGAGGCGCGTCATCCGGCGGTACGACGTCATCACGCCCAAGTGGAACGCATACGCGAGTACCACCGCCGGTCCGGCGGCACGACGCCGCGACTCGGCGAGGCCGAGCTGAGTGCGCTGTATGAGCGAGCGTTGGCTGAAGCCGAAGTGCGCTCACTCATTGGTTACGAGTCGGCGCCGCTCAGACTGGAGCTCGATAGCCTGGTCGAGCCGGCGGCTCGAGCGCAACTCGATAAGCTACCGGATCACATCACGCTGCGCGGAATGCGCGTCGACGTGCAGTACGACGTGGACGAGCGTGACGGTCACTCGTTAGGTATCGCTCGCCTGCGCGTTCCAGAGAAGATGGCGCGCAACCTCGTGCCGGAAGAGCTGCCATCGTTCGATCGGCCGTATCGCTTCATCGTGCTTCGTGGCGCGCGCGGCGCGGTTCGCGCCGATTCGCTGGATGAGCTGCAGGAGTTGCTCGATCGCCCTTACGCGCCAGGCGAAGGACGTCCCGCGAGAGGCCGGGCGCCGATGATGCGCCGGGCGCATCGGCGGCGGCGTTAGGTCGTAGCCGGACGGGCGATGTCGTACCGCTCGGTGCGAAACGGGACGAATCCACGAGCGCGATAGTTCGGCAGGGCAGCGGCGTGGTCCAGCGTGCAGGTGTGCAGCCACACTCGTGATGCTGGTGTGTCGAAGCCGGCTCGGATCGCGGCTTCGAGGAGCCGCTTCCCCAATCCCTTGCCTTGCGCTGCGGGGATGAGTCCGAAATACGCGATCTCCACTCCGGGGTCAGACTCCACCCTGGGGTCAGACTCCGTAGACAGCTCGAAATAGCCAACAGGGCGTAATGCGTCGCGCAGCACCCACACGGCCACGTTAGGGTCGGCCATCTGCGCCGCGAGGCGCTCGTCGGTCCACGCGTCGCGATCGTACCAGTGGTAGATGCGGCCCACGGCCGCGTACAGGGAGCGAGCCAATGCAACGGAGCACGGCGCTTCGCGCGTCAGCGTGATGCCGTTTGGCCACGAGATGTCGGAGCTCGCCGCCGGCCGCTCCAGCAGCTCGAGATACGTGCGAACGACCTCGATGCGATTTGTCGCGTTAGGCATGGCCTGCCAGACGATGTCGGAAGCGCGCCGCCTTCGCCCGATTACCGCACGTCGCCATGTCGCACCAGCGTCGACGCGAGTTGCGCGTCGTGTCCAGAAAGAGACGCGGACAGCGCGCATCGGCACACCGCCTAACGCGCATCAGCTCGCCGCCGATCAGCGAATCCGCGGCCGATTCCACGACCGGGATCAGCAATCCGGCGAAGGCATCACCACCCGGGACGAACGTTCGCACGAAGCGACCATTCGCGTGCTCCTCCACTCGACGAGTCCCGGCGCTTCGTCCGAGCACGCGATTGATCTCGGCGATCGCGTCGAGACGCGCTCGCTCCACTGAGAGTCCCCGCTCAGCGAGAGCGCGCATCGCCGCACGTATTCGGCGCGCATCGACGAGCGACGCGGACGCGCCGGCCGGCTGCTGCTGCGCGCGTCGACGCATCAACGCCAGCCGCTCGCTGTCCAGCACGTGCGCGGCGGCAAGCCACTGCAGGAGTCCATCGAAGTCACGCAGAACATCGATGCGGACTCCGCGACGCACATCGTCTGTGTTTGTGAAATCAAGCCACAGACGTTCGCCGATGAATGTGAACGTCGCCTCCCGCATGATCGCTCAGCATAATGCAGCGTACCGAGCGACGGCCAGAGGGTTAGATTGCGCGCGCTCCGAGCCTCAGGACCGATGGCCGCAAGCGACAAAACGGCTGTGACGCCCGCGCCTTTCATCGTGCACGAATACGTCCGGTGGGGCGACGTCGATCCCGCTGGAATCATTCGTTATGACGCGTACCTCCGGTTCTTCGAATACGGAGAAGGCGAGTTCTTTCGCGCGCTCGGCATTCCGTACGGAGAGCTGATCAGTCGCTTCAAGATCGGCATTCCGCGACGCGTCATGCACGCGGATTTCGTGTCACCAGCGCTGCTCGATGAGCGTCTCGAGATCCGTGTCTACATCAGCCACGTCGGAACGACGTCGATGAAGATGCACTTCGACATCTACAGCATGGACGGCGTGGCACGCGAGATCGGCTACATGGTGTTCGTCTGCGTCGACCCTGGGACGTCGAGCAAGCGGCCGTGGCCCCCGGAACTGATTGCGCTTCTGGAGCCTTTTCGCCTAACGAGCCAGAGCTAGGATCGATCTGGCGCAGAGCGCCTGGTCGCGCAGAAACCAGCTCCATGTGGAAGCTGTGCGCTGTCAGTGTGCAGTTGAAGAGCTGCGAGCGAGTAGCAACTAATCGTTCTTCCAGGTTCCGTCGATCAAATCAGCGACGATGTAGGTAACTACTCGCCCGAAGCTCCTTAGCTGGCAGCTGAGTGCTCACGGCTTCCACATGGAACTTCGCTCTGAGATACCAGGCGCTCTACCGCGCGACGCGGCTAAATTCCGTCCGTGGCACAGGTCACCGACGATACCTATTTCCGTAAAGGCTTCGGCCTAAAGGCCGAGGTACAGGCGGCCCTGTCCGCAGACTATGCGGGCCGAGTGGTCGAGCTGCTGCGCTCGAACGGGAACACGCTGACGGTTGGCGACGTGACGGTTCGCCTGGCGCGCGAATTCGGCTTCTGCTACGGCGTCGAGCGGGCAGTGGAATACGCCTATCAAACGCGCCACAAGTTTCCAGATGCGGACCGGCGCGTCGTACTCGTAGGCGAGATCATCCACAATCCGCACGTCAACGAGCGCATGCGTGAGATGGGAATCAGCATCTTGGAGCCACAGCAAGATCCGCTGCCCGACCAGCCGCGCTTCGACTATTCCAGCATCACGCCGAACGATGTCGTATTGCTCCCGGCCTTCGGCGTGACGCTCGCGGACTTCAACGCGCTGCGTGCGAACGGCTGTATCGTCGTCGACACGACGTGCGGGTCGGTGCTTCATGTCTGGAAGCGCGTGGAAGCGTACGCCCGCGACGGATTCACGGTGCTCATCCACGGCAAGCATTACCACGAGGAGACGCGCGCCACGGCGTCGCAAGTCCGTCACTTTCCCGAGCGGCACTACCTGGTCGTTCGCGACATGCCGGAAGCTGATATCGTCTGTCAATACGTTGAAGCGTTAGGTCGCAGGACGGCTACGGCTGACGACAGCGCCGCGCTCCTGGCACGCTTTGCCAATGCCGTCTCACCGGGCTTCGAACCAGCGCGCGATCTGCGCCGGATCGGCGTGGCAAATCAAACGACGATGCTCGCTCGTGAATCGCTGGCAATCGGCGAAGCGGTCGGAGCCGCGATGCAACGCGGATTCGGTGAGGTGTATCGCAGTGCCAACTTCCGCACGTTCGATACAATCTGCTCGGCCACACAGGAGCGGCAGGACGCGGTGATCGAGCTATTGGACGAGCAGCTGGACGCGATGATCGTGATCGGCGGCTACAACTCGAGCAACACCATATCACTCGCGGCGTTATGTGCAGAGCGCGTCTCTACATATCACGTAGCGGAGGCGGCTGCCATCGATCCCGAGTCTCGCTCGGTCGCGTATCGCGTGGCGGGCGTCAAGCACGAGGAGGCCGTCGCCACGGACTGGATGCCCGCGTCGGGTCCAGTGCGGATCGGCCTCACGGCAGGGGCGAGTACGCCGAACAACTCGATCGGCGATGTGGTGACTCGCATTTTGGCGACGCGGGGCATTACTCTAAAGATGGACTCCTAACGAGTGCCGCTCGCCGCAATTCTCGCGTACTCGGCCTAACGAATGCTCGACATTTTCCGCCGCAAACCAGCCGCCGCGACTGTAGCTGTCGAGGACTACGGCTATGCTGAGTTGCGCGGAGGAGGGAGCCGAGTGCGCGTCATTCCGGCGCTCGGTGGGCGGATCGTGGATCTGGAGCTCGCCGGCCGGCAGTGGTTATGGACGAACGATCACATTCCGTTCGCGCCGCCGACGCCGGGCAGCTCGTATATGGAAACGGCGGATAGCGGCGGCTACGACGAATGCTTCCCAACCGTCGGGCAATGTCGTCTGCCAAGTTGGGTCAAGGCCTACGGCGGCTTCGAGTTGCCGGATCACGGCGAATTGTGGAGCCAGACGCCGATCGTAAACGTCGAGCCGTATGAAGGGACCCAGGCGA
Organism: uncultured Gemmatimonadaceae bacterium; assembly: GCA_967720205.1. Taxonomy (GTDB): domain Bacteria; phylum Gemmatimonadota; class Gemmatimonadetes; order Gemmatimonadales; family Gemmatimonadaceae; genus DASYRX01. The sequence continues at coordinate 12,190 of CBQVAZ010000042.1, forward strand.
TCGTCTCCACGTGGACGGGGACGCGTATTCCGTACGCGTTCACCCGGCGGATACTCGTAACCGGGGACGGCGCTGTTGTCATCGATTACGCGGTGCGCAACGACGGGCGCGACCGGATGCCCTTCATATGGTCGTCGTATCCGTTGTTCGCGCTCACGCCGCAAACGCATCTGATCCTGCCTGAGGGCGCTCGCTTGCGCGTGTATGGCACGCATGGGATCGCGTTAGGCACCACGCGAACCGAGCACAAGTGGCCGTTCGTGCGCACGGGTGCGCTGCAGGCAGACCTCTCGCATCCGGCCGTCGTCGCCAAGCGCTACGCGTGCAAGCTCTTTCTCGACATGCCGATCGCGCTGGAGGGTCGCGCGGCGATCCGCGAAGGGCTGGAGCAGCTCGAGGTCACGTTCGATGCAGAAGAGGTCCCGCACGTTGGGCTCTGGATCAATCGCAACGGCTGGACGCCGCTCAAGCGGTCGGACGCGTACTGCAACATTGCGCTGGCTCCGTGCGTCGGCGCGCCGGATACGCTGACCGATGCGTTAGGCGACTGGAAGGGCGCGTTTTGGATCGAGCCGGGCGCCACCAAGGAATGGCGGCTTACCTGGCGCGGCCGCCGCCTCATCGGTGAAGCTGATACACCGTCCCGTGGCACGCCGACCATCGAATCGGAAGTTTAGAAATCCCTGTAGGGCAAAACAAATAGCCTTGAGTGCGCGAGTCTTGAGTTCATAGTCCTGAGAATTCGTATTCTCAAGACGCTGCACGGAAGACTGAGCACGCAGAGCTATTTGTTTTGCCTTGCGGCCTCACTATCGAGGCTCGTGTGCGAGACTCATAATCCGTTTCATGCGCCAATCCCTTCTTGCTTTTGTCACGTGCGTCTGCATGAGCACCGCTGACGCACAGCAGACCGACACTTCCCGCTTCGATCTTTTGATCGCGGGCGGGACGGTCATCGACGGCACGGGCGCCGCGCGCTACAGCGCTGACGTTGCCCTGCGCGGCGATCGCATCGTCGCCGTGTCGCGCACGCCGCTGCCGCGTGATCGCGCCACGC